>JAKSDM010000677.1 GCA_022360135.1 Pseudanabaenales cyanobacterium
ATTATTGTAGTTGTAAACGTTTCCCATATCTTGAGGTATGCCGCCATAATTGAATTAATGCCAACAATATGAGTTCGTCGGCGCCTGTTCTCTGTCCCCCTAAGTCCCCCATAACAGCCCTCTTGTAGAGACTTTCAAAGCCTTAGCCGCTCTTTCCAGTCTACTCTAGCTGGGCCACTGACCGTTAGCGTAAACCTCTTACCTATGCGGGCTGTGGCGGCATCTGTTGGAAGAGGCCGCCAACCTTTCCTGAATCATGGTTATCCCTCCTCTCAAACAATTTTTAGTCCAAGCGCCTAGCTGTAATCAATCGGCGAGCCTGACCTCTATACTCCAGTTGAGTTGGGAAGATTCCCATGAACGCCTGGTGGTTTTGGATGCTGATCAGCAGCCGGTAGGCGTCATTCGTTTAGCAAATCTGCTCTCTTATGTTCTTCAAATATCCCAATCCCAGTCTACTGCGATCGCGCTCTCATCCTCTCCTCTTTCGGATTGCCTCTCTGCGCTTGTAACTGCTAAAGACGCCCCGAACCTGAATCAGGCCCTCATCACCCAATGCTCAATGTTGATTGAGGCGGTGGTTTCAGTCTCTAATCAAGCATCTTTCCCCCAGTTGTGGTCAAAGTTAGCCAGCTCTAGCCAGCCTCACTGGGTTCTGGTAAATGCTCAAAATCAGTACTTGGGGCTACTGGATAGCTCGAAAATCTTACAGTTTCTGGCGGCGAACCCCAAAGCCGCTGCAGAGCTTTTTCAGGCGGTTGCTGGTCTCGACAAAGCTCAAACTCAAGCTGAAACAGAGGCTGAGGCTGAGTTATCCGATCGAATTGCATCAATTTCCTGGCCTTCTCTAATTAAGCTTTTAGACCAAATTCCATTGCCTATAGCTCTCCAGAACAGACGCGGACAGCTTCTCCATCAAAATCAGGCCTGGCAGACTCAATTTGGCGGACTGGATTACCTCAATTGTTTATTTCAAGCAGCTCCAGACTTGCTTAAAATCAACCCTCCTGTTTCATATGCGGAGAAAGCAGCGGTTGAACCCTCTCACCTTAATTCTGCTTGGAATACCTCTGTCGGTATGGCAGAATGGCTGCCGGACTGTTCTCAGATCGCTACAGATACTGATACCTGCACTTATATTTGCAAGATTAGGGATGGCCAGAACCAGATCTGGCGGCATGTCAAACTCCCCCTTGGTATTAGCGCCTCACTGGTTCAATCTTCCCCTTTTTCAAATCCCCATTCCCCAATCCAAGATGGATTTTTCAGCCAATTCCCAGATGCATCCAATCTCCTCCTAACTCGTCACCTGCCTTTTTTAGAGGAATGGCTCCAAACAGTCGGGCTGGCCTCAGCAGATACGGTATGGCTAGTAATGGCGCAAAATCTCAATGGGTCATCTCAAGCAACCCAAGAGTTAGCGGATCAGCCCATTGATCCTAATCAGGCGAATCCGCCCAAAAATGAATTCTTGGCGTATCTAAGCCATGAATTGAAAACACCGCTCAATGCTCTGTTGGGATTGTCGGGGCTGCTGAAAGATCATCGGCTGGGGCCTCTCAACCAGCGTCAAACGCACTATACACAACTCATCCATCAGAATGTCCGCTATCTAATGACGACGGTTAATGACGTTCTAGATTTAACTCGTCTTGAGGCCGGCCAACTCGATCTAAACCCAGTCTCTATCAACCTTGAGCAGGTTTGTCGCCAAGCATTGGACCAGGCTGAAGCCCAGAATCTGAAACGGGGCGGCGAAACTGAGGTTGAAGTCAGCTCCCCCCTCGCTCAACCCCCCAAGTTGCAAATTGCGCCAGGGTTAGAGACGGTGCATGCTGATCAATTGCGGCTGCGACAGATGCTATCTCACTTGCTCAGTAATGCCTTGAAATATACTCCTGCAGATGGGTCCGTGGGCCTGAGAGTAGAAAAATGGAGTCAGTGGGTTGGATTCACAATTTGGGATACTGGCGTCGGGATCGCTGAAGATCAGCAACACTTGCTTTTCCAAAAATTTCAGCGTCTGGAGAACCCACTCAGTCGTCACTCCTCAGGGGCAGGGTTGGGGTTGGTTCTAACGCGCAAACTTAGCCGTCTGCATGGTGGAGACGTGACATTTATTTCAAAACCTGGGGCAGGTAGTCAATTTACTCTCTTGCTGCCATTGTATCCAAACCCAATAGCCTCTGGAGAAGCCGCTGATATCGAAATGACACCGTTGCTGAGGCGGGCAAATCGCCTGATCGTGTTGATAGATACTATTCCCCGACGGATTCAAGCGTTGACTCATCAGCTAAACAGCCTCAATTATCAGGTTGCGATCGCTCGTTCGAATCTGGAAGCTATCGATAAAGTCAGTCGTTTGCAGCCCTGTGCGACGCTCCTCAATCCAATTCCATTTCTGGAGGCGGGGTGTGATCTAGTGACGATACTGAAATCCAGCAGTGAGACTGCCGCCATTCCAGTGATTGCAACTGCATTTCCCCATGAAGTCCAGCAAGACTACCCCATTCGGGCGGATTATTTCCTGCCGTTGCCAATTCACGCCAAATCCCTCCAACATGTTCTAGCCTCCTTAAAGCAGGAAGTCAGTTTTCAGAACCCGCCTTCTTCTTTGAAGGGATTGACTGTCTTACATCTCAGACCAGGTGATTCATTCTCATCTCCGATCAGGTCTGTAAACAGGTCGGAATCGGAACTCAATAGGCTGCTCCAAAGTTATCAATGCCGCGTGCTTGAGGTGGACGATTTAGATCAGGCGGATTTACTCGCCCGGGTATGGCGCCCCCATGTGGCTCTAATCGATCCAGGCATTGAAGACCCCTTATCATATCTGCAACAATTAAGTTGTCAAGCCAATCTTGCAGCCTTACCTCTGGTGACGCTAACTGGAGAGGCGACCCAAGCGGCTAACAGCCTTCCCAGTTTAGCCGTGTTTCCTTGCCTGGCGCCGTTAACCGCTATGCTAAATGGCGGCCCTGAGGGGGCGAGTTCTTCAGCTCTGCTGCAGGTCATCCAGATTGCTGCTAGAGAATTAGAGGCTGAGGATCAAGAATTAAGATGAAACAATTTATCTTCGTCGCCCTCGTCGCCCTTATCTGTTTGGTCTGGACCCCTACGGCGATCGCGGTCGAGCAGACGGGTAATCGAGCTTTAAACGATATCAACGCTGCTCACCTCTTCGAAATTCACTGTGCAGGTTGCCATCCCCATGGCGGCAATATCATCCGTCGGAGCAAAACCCTTAAAAGCCAGTCGCTGAAGCGTTATGGGGTAGACAACTTAGAGGCGATCGCCAGCCTCATAGCTAATGGTAAAAACACCATGTCTGCTTTTCGCGATCGCCTGACTGACCCAGAAATTCAGGCTCTATCCGCCTACATTCTGCAACGAGCAGAGGAAAACTGGCATTTTTAAGCGTTTTTACTCTGTCGCCCTTAAAATGAATATCAAAGTCTATGCTCTATTACTCTGATGAGAGAAGAGACTATTTTTAGCCAGATCATCCGCAAAGAAATTCCTGCCGACGTTGTTTATGAAGATGATCAATGCCTTGCCTTTAGAGACATCAATCCTCAAGCGCCGACCCACATTCTAGTCATTCCTAAAAAAACGATTCCCACGTTAGGGGATGTTGTCCCTGAAGATAAAGAATTGTTGGGGCATTTACTGCTAATTGTTAAGGATATTGCCAAACAGTTTGGCCTAGACAATGGTTATCGTATCGTCATCAATGCCGGATTTGACGGCGGTCAAACCGTCTTCCACCTGCATCTGCACCTTCTAGGTGGTCGACAGATGCAGTGGCCGCCGGGCTGAATTGCTTCGAACTGTTTAGAAACCAAAAGTTTTTTGTCAAGATTATCGGAAAACTCAATAGAGTCTCTACCCTTATTTTATAAGTAGGTTTGTAAATTTGGCTTTAGGGTTTGTCGGTTTAGAATTCGACTATTAGATTTCTATTGACTGCAGTTTATTAAACCTGCTTGATGTCGTCCATTTTGGCAATCATTCACTATGACTACAACCCTACAGAGACGCGAAGGCGTAGGTCTGTGGGAGCAGTTTTGCCAGTGGGTCACTAGCACCGAAAACCGCCTCTATGTAGGCTGGTTTGGCGTATTGATGATCCCCTGTTTACTGGCGGCGACCACTTGCTTCGTGATCGCTTTTATTGCTGCTCCTCCCGTTGACATCGACGGTATCCGAGAGCCAGTTTCAGGTTCTTTGATCTACGGCAACAATATCATCTCTGGCGCTGTTGTGCCCACCTCTAACGCGATCGGCCTCCATTTATATCCGATTTGGGAGGCCGCTAGCCTGGATGAGTGGCTCTATAACGGTGGTCCTTACCAGTTTGTGATCTTCCATTTCATTACTGGCATCTTTTGTTGGATGGGCCGCCAGTGGGAACTAAGCTACCGTCTGGGCATGCGCCCTTGGATCTGTGTGGCTTATAGCGCGCCAGTGGCTGCTGCTGTTTCCGTATTCCTGATCTATCCGTTGGGTCAAGGCTCTTTCTCCGATGGCATGCCCTTGGGCATCAGCGGCACCTTCAACTTCATGTTTGTGTTCCAAGCCGAGCACAATATCTTGATGCACCCTTTCCATATGTTGGGTGTGGCGGGTGTGTTTGGCGGTTCTTTGTTCTCGGCGATGCACGGCTCCTTGGTGACCTCCAGCTTGGTGCGCGAGACCACTGAGACTGAGTCTCTGAACTATGGTTACAAGTTTGGACAAGAGGAAGAGACCTATAACATCGTGGCGGCCCATGGCTACTTCGGTCGTTTAATCTTCCAATACGCCAGCTTCAACAACAGTCGTTCCTTGCACTTCTTCTTGGGGGCCTGGCCGGTCATTGGCATCTGGTTCACCGCTATGGGCATCAGTACGATGGCCTTTAACCTGAATGGGTTCAACTTCAACCAATCAGTGATTGATTCCCAAGGTCGTGTGGTGAACACCTGGGCGGATGTGCTGAACCGTGCAAACCTTGGTTTTGAGGTAATGCACGAGCGCAATGCCCACAACTTCCCACTTGACCTGGCTGCTGGAGAAGCTAATCCTATGGCGCTAACCGCACCCTCTATCAATGGCTAGATCAATGGCTAGATGATTATAAAAATGTTGCCTTCCTGGGAGCATTTCTACATTAAGCGATTGAATCGGTTGATCAAAAAAGCACCCCCAGAAAGGGGGTGCTTTTTTCGGCTGAACCTGAATAAGGAACTTGTCCCAACTGGTATAAACTTCGCAACGTAACCTGGCTACGTTGGGTTTATTTCGGGCGATCGCCGCCGTATTATCTGGGAAAGTGGAAGCGCCTAACGCAGGCAGATTCTATGCGGGAAGCCTATCGGCTAGCAGGCCGTCCCATCGCCAAAGTCATCAACAGACTTTGGCGATGGCAGGTTCAGACTCTCCGAAGTGCGATCGCAGCTAATGAAAAACCAAAGTTTTCCGGACTAGCGATTTGGCAGCATGAAGTACTAATCAGTGAGTTTCACAACCCACTTCTTATACAGAAAGCGTCACTCTTATACAGAAAGCATTCTCCTTTTATACTGAAAGCAGTATTCGTAACCCACCCCGGCAGAAATGCCGGGGTTATTTATTACAATTGGTCACTTACAGCATTCCTTTGAATTGATGGATTATCGGTTCCAAAGACTTTTGGATGTTCTGGGCCTCCTGCGGATCAGGAATTTCAGCAACGATCGCCTCAATCAGTTGCTGAGGCTGTATTTTGGGTTGTTTGGCTAGAAGTTCATTGATCATAAAATCCGCAATTGGGCCAATATGTTGCGCCAATTCCTGATTAAAGAGAGTTAGAAAAGCTGAGCGAGGCGTTGGGGACGTATTTGACGCATGGGTTGGGGATTTTGATATCCTTGTTGTGGCGGCGGCAAGGGTTGGGTTATGCCGAAAAGTAGCTGATTGAGAAGATGTATCAAGGAGTTCAACCGGGGTTTCAAGGGTGTGAGATCCAGGGTTGGCCGCTAAATGATCGACATGCTTTACACTTGTAACGGGTGGAGAGGTCACATAAACCGATTCAAATTCTTCAAGTTGAGATGAAGGAATGTTCTTCTCTTTGGAGTATGATGGCTGAGATGGGTTCAGTAGAGGTTGCAATGTAGGAGTTGCTCCATCACTTACCTTTTGGCCTTCTGAAAGCTGCTCTCGCCAGACGGTAAAGTGAGTGTCGCTCTCCGTCAAGACGCAAAATATCCCCGCAGCAATATCTTCTTGACAGACATCAATAGCATGCTGACGATGATGCTTAGCAAAGTCGAGACATCGAACCAATTGCTTATCCTGAAACTTCATTTCTAAACAAGTTTGCAAAGGTAAATCTTGTTCGATTAGTTCTTCTTCCTTAAAGAAAGGCAAAATATGTCTCATTAGATTTCTCGGTATCCTTTAGGGCAGTTTGGCAGTTTGTAGTTTCTTTTCTACACTCGGGAGGTATGAGACGAACGACTATCGCGATCGCACTGAGTGAAGATTGCCAAAGCAAGAAAAAGAGTATTGATGTTTAGGTGACCGGGTGTATATTGGCAACTTCTAAGAGGAGGGTTAAAACTGGTTTTGTAGGCTTACTCTAGGAGTTAAGAAGGGGTTTGAAAAGTGACTCCTTTAAAGCACAGCAATATTCAGAAAATCCTGTCAGACATGGTCGAAATTTCTGATTTTCCATGGGCAGGAGCGGAGTTTACACAAAAAGCTGAACCCTCTTTAAGAACAGATTTTGCAATTTCTATTAACAATTCAGGTCCAACAACTCAGGAATTACGCAACTTGTTACATAAGCATACAAAAACTTCCCATGCTTAGGGGTGATTCCTCCCATATGTACGCTTTGAAACAGAGTAGAATTTCCGCCAAAATATCGAACTCGCTTTTGTTTTTCTCATACCTATAGCAGTCCTAAATCAGTCGTAAATCCTATGAAACGGGGATCATTGTCAAATAGGGAGCGCAAGGCTCCAAAAAGCCTTTTGCACTTACAAATCATATAGAATTGCTATATCAGTGGTCGAATATAACTAATTACACAGAATTGCTTCCCTGCTAAGCTTGACACTCTTAGAATTGCAAATTTACCTAGGTTGGCGCTACATCCGATGGGATGAAACTGAACTACTCAATCGGGTAATTGACAGCGTGCCTTAATAGTGCAGAAAACTGTTTTGAGTCTCACAATGAGACAGACTAAACGGTTCGAGCAAGTCCTGAAACCCATTGCCTTCATAAGAATTCAGAGTCAGAATACAAAATTAGCGTCTTATGTCTCATTGAGAATTCTTTTTCCACAAGGGTTGCAGGACTTTTCTGCAGCACTAAGCTGTCAAATCTTGCTTTAGTCCTGCAGATTTATATTTATATGTTAAAGTTGACTGCAATCAACAGTTGGGCAAAACTGATTTTTATTTCTATACTTTTTTCTCACGCAATCATCATAATTTTGAATTAAATATAGCAGTCCTAAATCAGTCGTAAACTCTATGAAATGGGCCATTGTCAAATAAAGTTTGTAAGACCCTAAAAAGCTTTTTGTATTTACAAAACATTTGAGATCGCTATAGTAAATGGGGTTCTCATTACGCCTGTCTGTTGGCCCACAAATTAAAATTACAGGATGAGAAGTAGAAAAATGTTCCAATAACCCATGAAAATTCACTTCCAGACCTTCACGGTGCATAAGCGAGTTCCGTTGACCATCAGCCGGGGGACTAGCGCTAAGTCCGTCAATATCTGGCTACGGATTGAGCAGGATGGCATTGAAGGCTGGGGGGAGGCGTCGCCGTTCTCCATTGGGACCCATCGGCAGACAACTGAGGCGATCGCGGCGGAACTGCAGCAACTGATTCCCGCTCTAGAGTTCTTACATCCCCTCGATCATCAGGGAGTTGAGGCATTAGTCACAGAGGCTAAACTCAGTTCTGCTGCGCGAGCGGCTTTGGATGTAGCGTTACAAGACTGGTTGGGGAAACGGGTTGGACTACCGCTTTGGCGCTTGTGGGGACTCAATCAATGGCGGATTGGGCCGACTTCGGTCACCATTGGAATCAGCTCTCCAGCAGCAGCGCGTCAGCGTCTGCAAGACTGGCTACAGCAAATACCAGTACGGTCGATTAAAGTTAAGCTGGGTAGTTCAGAGGGCATTGAAGCGGATCAAGCCATGCTAGTCGCAGTCATGCGGGAGAGTCCGCCCGGCGCTAAAATCAGCATTGACGCCAATGGCGGCTGGAATCTAGAAGCAGCGGTTAAAATGGCGTCCTGGCTGGCGGCTCAGGGGATTACCTATATGGAGCAGCCTTTAGCTGCTGGTCAGGAGCAGGATTTACCGGCTTTATACGCGCGATCGCCCTTACCCATTTTTGTAGATGAAAGTTGCTTTACCAGCCAAGATATTCCGGCCCTGGCGGATCGGGTTCACGGGATTAACATTAAGCTGATGAAGTCGGGAGGACTGATAGAGGCCAGACGGATGATTCATACGGCCCGCGCTTGTGGCTTACAAGTTATGTTTGGCTGCTATTCTGACAGTGCGATCGCCAACACCGCCCTAGCCCATCTCTCCCCGCTAGCGGATCACCTAGATTTAGATAGTCACCTTAACCTCAAGGACGATCCCTTTAGCGGCGCCATCCTGCAAAATGGCTGTCTGATACCCAATCACCAACCTGGACTCGGAATCACTTACCATGCAGCTGACTGCTGAGCATCGAATCGCCATTCTATTGCACGAAGGCGTTACCGACTCGAGAGGCAAAACGGGCTTGGCTATGTTGCGTTATAGTCAAGCCTCTATTGTTGCCGTCATTGACTATCAGTGCGCCCGTCAGTCCATCCCTGAGTTGACCGGGATTCAGCGAGAAGTTCCGATCGTAGCTTCGGTGCAGCAAGCCCTAGTCTATAAACCCAATGTTCTAGCACTGGGTATTGCACCTTCAGGAGGGGCGCTCCCCCCAGCTTGGCGTCAGGAAATTAAGCAGGCAGTTGCTGCAGGACTCTCAATCGTGAATGGCCTGCACAGCCGAATGGGTAATGATCCAAGCCTAGCTGCCTTGTTAGGTGAAAATCAGTGGATCTGGGATGTCAGACAGGAACCCCCTAATTTAACTATAGGTTCTGGTAAGGCGCGATTCCTCTCTTGCCGACGTGTATTAGCGGTAGGCACCGATATGTCGGTAGGCAAAATGTCTACGAACTTAGAGTTACATCGGGCCAGCCTGAGGCGGGGGCTGCGCTCCAAAGTAATTGCGACTGGGCAGACCAATCTGATGTTGGGGGATGATGGGGTTGCTCTGGACGCTGTGCGGGTAGATTTCGCCTCAGGCGCGATTGAGCAGGTAGTCATGCGCTACGGTTCAGACTATGACATTCTCTACATTGAAGGGCAAGGCTCCTTACTGAATCCCGCTTCCACCGCAACCCTTCCCCTGATGCGGGGATCACAACCGACCCATCTAGTTTTGGCGCATCAAGCGGGACAAACGCACATTCGCAATCTTCCAGATGTTATTATTCCGCCGCTCTCCAAAGTCATCCACTTGTATGAGACGATCGCCGTCGCAGGTGGCGCCTTTGACCCTGTGAAAGTTGTCGGAGTCGCACTGAACACTGCCCATTTGAATGAAGATGGCGCATTGGCGGCCATTGAGCAAACAAAATTAGAAACAGGAATCTTTTGCACCGATGTCATCCGTTTCGGCGCAGACCTCTTGTTAGACGCCATCCTGGAGTAAGTTGATCAGTTTCGATTGTGGGTAAAATCAAACCCTATTTCTAACCCTATTTCTTACGTAGACGGTAAGTGATGCGTCCCTTACTCAAGTCATAGGGGGTAAGTTCTACTTTGACGCGATCACCCGGTAGAATTTTGATGTAATTTCGTCGAATCTTGCCAGAAATATGAGCTAAAACATTAAACCCATTGTCCAGGTCAACTCGAAACATCGCATTAGGGAGAGATTCCGTAACGGTTCCCTCCATTTCGATCAGATCTTGCTTAGACAATTAATAATTCCTCAAAACAACATATCAATTCTTATCACTTGGGTG
>JAKSDM010001051.1 GCA_022360135.1 Pseudanabaenales cyanobacterium
CCGTTGCTCGCGCAGGCGGCCGCGATTCGCGACGAGGCGGGCGACACGGCGGTCTTCGTCTCGCTCGACAACTGCGAGGTCAATCGCCCCTTTGTCGAAACGATCTATCGCGATTTGGAATCGCGTCACGGCCTCAAGCGCGGCGCGGTGATCATCGCGTCCAGCCACACGCATTCGGGGCCGGTGTTGGACGGGGTGTTGAACGGCATGTACGCGCTGTCGGAAACGGAGATGGATCGAGTGCGCGCCTACAGCCGCTCACTGAAGCGAAGTCTGGTCGAAGTGGTCGACGAGGCGATGGCCAACCTCGCGCCCGCGCGACTGGCGCACGGCGTCGGGCGCGCGACCTTCGCGATGAACCGCCGCGTTTATCGTGACGACGGAATCGCGTTTGGGGAGAACCCCGACGGCCCGACCGACCCGGACGTGCCGGTCCTCGGAATCACCGACGAGGAAGGCGCCCTGCGGGGAATCCTATTCGGCTACGCGTGCCACGGCACGACGATCACCAGGGACGACTTTTACCGTTTGTCGCCGGAATACATGGGACACGCGCGAAATCTGCTCGAGACCCATTACCCCGGAGCGACGGCGATGTTCCTTCCCGGTTTCGGCGCCGATCTCAATCCTTCGCCGCGCGCGACGTTGCTTGACGCCAAACGGCACGGGCTCCGACTCGCCGGAGCCGTCATGAGCGCGCTCAGTCGGCCCATGCGCGCGATCGAGGGGCGGCTCGCGCTTCGGTACGAGGAGATCGCCCTGCCGTTGACCGAACCGCCGACCCGCGAACAACTCGAGACCGACGCCCGCGACGCCGACCGTTACGTCCGCGCCCGCGCCGAGGCGCATCTCGAAAAACTCGAGGCGGGCGTTCCTCCGCCGTCCGAAATCCCGCTGCCCGTCGCGTCGATCCGCTTCGGAGACGGTCTGACGTTCGTCGCCGTCGCCGGCGAGGTGGTGGTCGATTACGCCGTCAAATTCAAGCGCACCCTCGCCGACTTGAATCCTTGGTTCGTCGGTTGCGCCTACGAAGTCCCGTGCTACATCCCGACCGTCCGCATTCTCCGAGAGGGCGGCTACGAGGCGGACTACTCGATGATCTATTACGGAGTCTACGGCCGGTTCCAAGGAAGCGTCGAGCGGCTGCTCGGCGAGCATGTCGCCAAGCTGGCGAGATCATCGCGCTGACGGTCGCTGGTTTGGAGTCGTCAGCCATAACCGAATCGGAAGAGACGTCGATCGAAACACGGCGAGGAGCACCCCTCCGTCAAGATTGGCCGACCCGACCAGCGGCCGAAGCTTGGCGATTTGCTGAAAAGGCGCCCTCGATCCTTCACTCCACGCGGACAATGACGACGCTTGGAAAGAGCCGCCCGACAACTCACGCGGCGCTTGATGAATGAGCAATCGCACTTACATCTGCGTGGCCTGTCGAACCAGCGCGCGCAGACCCGCGCGACAAGGAGTCGACCTCCAGTCGGTTCGCTGCCCGGAATGCAAAGCTGAGATGTGGGCTCTTTGCTGGCGATGGCGAGTCCCGCCAAAAACCGATGATTCGGGGTGGAGCGCTCTGGCGGAAAAGGTCGCCGCGGACGCGCCGCAAATCGAGTCCTTCGAACTGTCTCTGACGACGACTCTCAAAAGACTCGCCAAACAGCTCACGGAAGCGTCGCGAGTCCGCGACGAGGCGAAAAGAAAACGGAAGACTCGAAGCCTGCGAGCGAGAATCCGCCGGATCG
>JAKSDM010000965.1 GCA_022360135.1 Pseudanabaenales cyanobacterium
GGCCATTCCTGATGACCCAATCCAAAATCTAAAATCTAAAATCCAAAATCTAAAATCCTCTCAGGGTAGATGGGATGTTATTTAGCCGCAGTTCCCTAATCCCTCAGTTGAGTGAGTGATTAAACCTTCGATAGCAGAGCAGCCGGGCTCCAACTTAAACCTGAAGAGTTCTTTGGCAAAGCCGAGGGACTCTTTCGACTTTTACCGATAGCGGTTCTCGCTTGCGCTATAGCAATCCTAATAGATCTGCAAATTTATCAGGCGCTCATCTCGTTTGCTAGCAACAAGACGGGTGTCTGATAAGTAGGTAGGTAAAATTAATTGCAAAGTCGATACGCAGTAACCACAGAATGTCATGTCGAGTGGAGCGAAGCGGCATCGAGACATCTCAGACTTTAGCGGGAGATTGAGCTTCCTCGCTAAGCTCGGAATGACACTTGGTATCATTGAAATTTTCAATGCACAGGTACTTATGGATGATGCTTATTCAGCTTGAAGGCTGAGGGGGGCCAAGACCGTTCGGATAAGGCCGATAATGTGCCTGTAGAGACGTTGCAGGCAACGTCTCTAGGTTACGACTCCAAAAGATGGGAGCGCTAGACGAACCGAAAATCCTGACTCTTAAGGGATAGATTACTGTCGCCTTGCACCACCCCAATCAGCTCATTCTGTCCCAAAGTCTTGAGAAAAATTCCTGTCCCCTTAACCTTAGAAACCTGACCCAATTGATAATCTCCTACCTTCCCCGACAATTGAATCACATCTCCATCACTAGAGGAAAAGTCTTTGATTTCAGCATAGCCATTCGAACCCAGGGTATCATTCTTATGGTCATCATAATAAACCTGCAAGCTGTCCCCTAACACGAAGGTATCCTTCCCTGGACCGCCCAGGAGAACATCATGTTCTTGCTGGCCAGTCTGAACCCCACCCGGGTTGACGCCAATCAGAATGTCATGGCCGCGCCCTCCGTCCAGCCGATCATCCCCCTTGCCGCCAGCAAGCCAATCATTCCCTTTCTGGCCGTTTACACGGTCACGCCCCTTGCCGCCATACAATTTATCCCCCCCGGGGCCGCCGTAAATTTCATCGTTTCCGGCGCCGCCGCGAACTTCGTCGAGTCCCTCGCCACCGTAGATCTTGTCATCACCTTTATACGCCTTGATGACATCATCACCTGCCAATCCTTCAATGCCGTCATCGTATTCGGAGCCTTTGAGGAAATCATTCTTTGCAGTTCCCTGGATCCAATTCTGCTGAGGGATCAATTCGACCACCAACGGATGGTCGGGTGTCTGCAGCGTGACTTGGTTAGTATTGCTGTAAGTCTTGAGCGGAGCGACACCATTAGTCAGGGGACGGTAAGTCCGGATGCGCCCCATCGGTTGTTGCAACTCCAAGGTTACGGAGACATCATTGTGATAGATGGGTTTGTCTGCTGTTTCATCCCAATTGTCGACATCGTTCCATAACACCAACAAGAAACGACCGTCCCGTTTTTGCAGGAGTAAGGAATTACCCGACTCCGGCATACCCCGCAGGGAGTAATTGAGTGAGTCTGGCGTAAATGCTTCACCCGGATCCGCCAACAAATCGATCAGGTTGGCGATTCCAATAGCGGCAGGTTTAGGCGTACCATCGGTTTCAAACAACCCCCAGTTATATTTGGCGTCATCATTTTCTGGATCAGGCTTCAAATCTAGCAGTTCGTAGACAAAACTACGGTCATAGCCAGAGGTGAACTGTTCTAACAAGTAACGGGTCATGTAGCGACCATGAATATCATCGGTCAGCCCCAGCGTTATATTGTTGATTGCGGTGGCTGTGTGATATCCGCCTTCAGTTGAAATCAGCGGCTTTCCCGGTGTAACCACAGCCGCATCATTGGCGATGTGATGCGAATCAATCTTGGCGCTAGGGGGCGCGCCGAAACTAAAGTAGTTGTGGCTGTTGCCATAGTCAGCGTATGCCGATAGATCACCTAGCAGCTCTGGATAAGTTAACCCTGCTTCGTTCTTTTTATGTTCATGTCCAACACTGGTTTGAATCAGCGGAATATCCCGGCCATTGTCTCCCAGCACGGGATCTGTCTGGAGAGCCTTATAGAGGTCATGCATAATGGCCTGGGCCCCTTGGAAGGATTTCTGGCCTTGGTAGCTGAAATCAAAAATATCTGTTTCGTTGGGACCTTCTATCGCCTCTACCGCATCGCCTGCGGCTTTAACCCGAGTGAGAATATCTGCGACCGATTTAGTTTGGTAGGGAACAACTGCGGTTAACTTAATCCCCTGCTGGTTTAGCTCTTCAACTCGATTTAAATATTTCTGATTGTTATTGAGGCCATCTCGAATGTGTCGCACCCCCAGAAAATCGAGTGCGTTTTTAACCCGATCAAAGTCGCCGTAGGAGGTGTCGTAATAATTTAAGTGGACCGCTACGCCGATTGAGTCAATGAATCGATCAGCCTGCACTGCCTGAGTTTCGGTAGGCCATCGGTCTGCATCTGGCGTCAGCAAGAGAGAATCA
>JAKSDM010000795.1 GCA_022360135.1 Pseudanabaenales cyanobacterium
AATTCCCCGGTCGTTGGCGTATTGCTTGAGATTAGACCATTGCCGAAAAAACTCAAACTGGAGGTATTTCTCAAAGGAGATGGTAGACGCCAACCGCAATCGCCATCGCCCCATCGCCCCAGGCTCACGATGAGCGATCTCGGAGTCCCACTCGACCCAGCTTTTCCCCCCATAGGCCTGCTTCAGGGCCATAAAGAAGGCATATTCATCTAGCCAAAAGTCGCGCTTCTCGCAAAAGTCGGCGAATTCATGTTGTTCTTCAGGCGTAGCCTTTTCCTTGAAATTCTCAGCCGCCTGCCGCAGTAATTGAGTTTTAACCGGTATAACCCATTCATAATCTACGTGGTCGGCGGGAAATTCCGGTAACCCATCCAAATCCTCTTGGTTAAGTAATCCCCTTTCTTGCAATTGCTCCAAGCTAATCAACAGATGATTACCCGCCATCGACGAGTAAGACATATAAGGAGAATTTCCATGGCCGGTTGGGCCAAGCGGTAATACTTGCCAAATCTGCTGCCCCGTATCGGCTAAGAAATCTACGAAACGATAGGCTTCCGGACCGATATCGCCTATGCCAAATCGACCAGGAAATGACGTTGGATGTAACAGAATTCCACTAGCTCTTAGAAAAGGCATCAGCTTTCTCAGTCGAAAGGAACTTTACGTTAGACAATCCAAAAGACTCTAGCACGCCAGCTTATCGCTTAATCCCCTCCTAGCGGAAGTTTTTTTATGGGTTCATGAAATCTCGAAATCAACTATCAGGATCGGGGATGGAAGGCTAGAGAGTTAGTAGGTTACCAGTTTGACAGGTTAAAGTATTCCCATACTGATTCCTGTTTTCTAACTCCTCCAGCCTAAATAACTTACCTCTAAACAATTGACCTCTACCCGATTATCTTTGTTTCATGCTAAGGATAAAGGCGACCTATTCAACGCTGATCCCTCAACACTTTACCCTTGACATACCACAATCCTACGCCTACGGTCGACCTGATTATTGAGCTGATTGATCTTCCCCACCGTCCTATTGTGCTAATTGAACGGCGCAACGCTCCTTTAGGTTGGGCTCTACCCGGCGGCTTCGTAGACTACGGCGAATCTGTGGAAACGGCTGCTGTCAGGGAAGCGGAGGAAGAAACCAACCTCAAAGTAACCCTCATAGAACAGTTTCACGTCTATTCCGATCCCACCCGTGATCTTCGTCAGCATACTATCAGCATCGTTTTCCTAGCCACCGCCACTGGCTACCCGGAAGCTGGCGACGACGCCAAAGGCGTCAGCATCTTCGAATCTTGGCGAATTCCACCCAATCTCTGCTTTGACCACGATCGCATCCTGCGCGATTATTGGCATTATCGACACTATGGATTCAAGCCAAGGCTTAACTAACCCCATGTCCCGCAAAATTATTCAAACCGACCAAGCTCCCGCCCCCGTTGGCCCCTATAATCAAGCGATCGCAGCCACCGGTCAGATGATCTTCGTGGCTGGGCAGATTCCGCTTGATCCGACTACTGGCGCCATTGTGGGGGAAGGGGATGTGGCTCAACAAACAGAGCAGGCGATCGCCAACCTCACCGCCATTCTTGAGGCCGCAGAAGCCACCCTGGCGGATGTAGTTAAAACCTCTGTATTCCTTAAGGACATGAATGACTTTGCCGCCATGAATGCAGTCTACGCTAACCACTTTGGGGACGCAACAGCCCCGGCCCGGGCTTGTGTGGAAGTTGCTCGTTTACCCAAGGATGTCTTGGTAGAAATTGAATGTATCGCCGTAGTCTAAGAAATTTAGACAGCCATCAGCTTCTTGCCACAGTAGATTCCAAAATCCAAAATCCAAAACTTCCCTCCCTCTTCCCCATCCCCCCCATCTCCCCTATTGACGCTTCAAATTCCCTTTGCTAGATTTTGAGAGAGGAAAAAAATATTGCCCTCATTCGAAAAGAATTTGATATTTGAACGATGCAGAGAAGCGCTCGCCGATTTTATTTTTGGTTTACGGAGGTTCACCGGAGGTGAATTCACTTTAGTGTGAAATTTTCCGGTGAACCGCAGAGCGAACTCTGCGGTTTTTTGTTTGCTTAGACTCAATTCTGTTTCTGATTTAGCAATGCTTCAATCGATGACTGTTTGTTCTTTCCTACAAAGCTGGCTTTTTAGCTTTTACTTTTACACCAGGATATGCTCCGGGTAAGAAGGCTGCGCCTGCTTTTCGCCTAACCCGGAGCTAAGTCTCCGGGTTTTTTATTGTTCACGACTACCGTTCACAAAATCCCCATCATCACAACATCCAGGATTCCTCAATGAAAGACGCAAAATTATCCATTAAATCCCACCCCACTCATCAGACCACCCTGCAGTTGAGGGATTCCATTACGGTCGGCGGCAGAGACTTGTTAATCATCGGCGGTCCCTGCGCCGTCGAAAGTCTGCAACAAATGGAAACGGTCGCCAGCCAATTAGCTAACGCCCCGATCCAGGCATTACGCGGCGGCGTCTACAAACCCCGCACCTCCCCCTACTCATTCCAAGGCTTGGGAGCTGCGGGGTTAAAAATTCTGGACCAGATTCGTCAGCGCCATCAGGTTCCGGTGGTGACGGAGGTGATGAGCATTAGCCAAATTGAGGAAATCGCCGCCCATGTGGATATGCTGCAGGTGGGTAGCCGCAACATGCAAAACTTCGACCTGCTCAAAGCCCTGGGCAAGATTGACAAGCCGGTGCTGCTGAAGCGAGGTCTGGCCGCCACCATCGAGGAATTTGTGATGGCGGCGGAGTATATCCTCAGCCACGGCAATTCTCAGGTGGTGTTATGTGAGCGGGGGATTCGCAGCTTCGACCATTACACCCGCAATGTGCTGGATCTCGGCGCTGTGGTGGCGCTGAAGCAACTGACCCATCTGCCGGTGATCGTGGATCCAAGCCATGCTGCGGGCAAGCGAGAGTTGGTGGCGGGGTTGGCGAAGGCGGCGATCGCAGCCGGGGCCGATGGCCTGATCATTGAATGTCATCCCATCCCTGAAAAGTCTGTCTCTGACGCCCGCCAAGCGCTCTCTTTGACGGATATGGCGGAGTTGGCGCATAGTTTGAGCGCGATCGCTGAAGCTATGGGTCGGCGTGTTCCGACTAGGACGTTAGAGGTTCCTCAGCTAGCCGTTGCTTAACCAGAGTGAGGGAAATTCAAGGTGAGGCGCCAATTAACTCAGGCGATTTCTGACAATAAATAGCCCAAGCGCGATTGTGGGTTCAGTTCTCCTCCTGGGAGGGGTAAGGGGGTGGGTTTATCCTGGCGCCAACGGATGACCACCCACCCGTTCGGCGCCTCTTCCAGGATGTTGCTGGCGAATTTAACAGTTGGAAATATCGTCAATTCTGGAAGATTTTTGAGGCCCCCCAGCCCCCAATTCTGGGGGAGCATGAACTCAAAGTCCCCCAAAATTGATACGGCTGGCAAATTTAACACTTGGAAATATTGGCACCGAAGTGAGGGTTCTTTGAGGCCCCCCAATCCCCAATTCTGGGGGAGCATATCCTCAAAGTCCCCCAGAATTGGGGGATTTAGGGGGCTTTCAGCCGTGCTCACGATGTTACGAAATAATGCGCCAGCAGCATCTTCCCAGGAGGAGATTTTAGCCGCGAAGGGTTTGGCCGAATTCGCACCTTACCTACCGATAAAGGGTCCGTTTGCTGGCTTGCGCTTTCAAAGCAGACCCAAGCAAGCCTCCCTGAAAGGGATTTCGAGCCAGGGTATCGAGGTGTTGGCCGCGCCGCCAAAGTATGCCACAGAACCCAACTAGGAGCAATTCGATCAACACTGTTTGTTGCCAAGTCGGAGAGTGAAGCCAGACGAACCTGTTGGCAGTTTCTCTCAAAATAACCTGTAGCCCAACTGCCCCCAAAATGCTGACAATGGGCAACCAGCAGAACCAAGGGAAGGCTAAAATTACGACAAACTTAAGCCATTGCTGATTTGGTTCTGATCGGAGTCTATACCAGGCTCCGAGTCCAGCGCCAGCAGCGAAAGCGCCAGCGACAGAGACAGAGAAAGCGACAGCGACAGTGCCAGCGACAGCTATAGCGCCAACGAAAGCGACAGCGCCAGCGACAGCGACAACGCCAACGACAGCGACAGCGCCAACGAAATCTACAGCGCTAGCGACAGCGACAGCGACAGCGACAGCGACAGCGACAGCGACAGCGACAGCGACAGCGCCAGCGAAAGTGACAGCGACAGCGACAGCGACAGCGACAGCGTTACCTGTGAGAAATTCAAAGAGGGAGTCAATCCCAGGCCAAACCAAATGATTCCGAAATAATTGGCGTAACTCAATTCCGAATGTAACGGGACCTAAAAGACCCAATTTGATAAAAGTACTGGGTTCTAAAGGTTGCTCAATGCCCTGCCGTAAGGTTCCCCAGAAGACCAGAACCACAAGGCAAGAGAGACCCAGTGATACAGTCATCCAGCCTTCTGGCTGTTGGCGAAAGATATCCAGCATCCCAACGACTGCGGCGATTGAGAGAGCGGCGG
>JAKSDM010001494.1 GCA_022360135.1 Pseudanabaenales cyanobacterium
ACAGCGCCGTTTTCAGCGGCGCAATTGTCCAAAATGCACGATTTACAAATAGTTTAGGGATCTCTAAAGCAAACAAAATTGATCTCAGGCGACGGGGAGCTATTTTTGATGATTTACCCGGCGATCTTGCTTCAACCCACTCCTTAACTCCCCACTAACTCCACTATTAATTTGCCACGCGCCAACTTAAAGCAACAGAACTCGAAATCCAAAATCTTCTTCTTTCTTTCCCCTTCACCCTGTCTTCTGTCTCCTGAATTCTCACCCAACCAAACCGTTCCGGCTGAAGTAGGCGCCCAATTACGCCAGCTCTGCTGTAACCTTCAACTATCTAGTCAGAAGAGTTCTCGAAATAACAATGCCTCCGCTTTCCATCAATGAAACCACCATTCGTAGCCATGCCACAGCTCAATCCTTCGAACGGGGTAGTCGCTATCATAAGAATGGGGCTGTTATCTCCCTGACTCAACGGGAAGATAAGCTGATTGGGGAAGTAGAAGGCAGCGAATACGAGCCCTATCGGGTCACCATTGAGGTTGATGCGGCAGGAGTCGCTGAGGCGATTTGTACTTGTCCCTATGCCTTTGAAGGTTGGTGCAAGCATATTGTGGCCACCTTGTTAGCTAGCCTTGATGACCCCAGCCAAATTGAACAGCGCCCAAGCCTGGAAGCCCTACTCGACCCCTTAAGTCGTGATCAGCTACAAACCTTGATACAGTCTCTGGCGACCGAACAGCCAGAGCTGATCGATTTGATTGATTTGCATCTACAACCCTTGTTGGCCCAATCCTCACCTCAATCCCCTAAGCCCTCTCCTCGTCGTACCAGGGTCGATCCTCAACCCTTTAGGCGACAGGTGCAGACCATTCTCTACAGTGCATCACACAACTGGGACGATGCGCCCGCGATCGACGAAATTAGAAGTCTGGTGGCCAAGGCGGATGAGTTTACAGACCAAGGGGATGGCGACAACGCTCTGGTGATCCTGGATGCCATTATCGATGCCTATGTGGAACGTTGGATGAACCTGGATGGATCGAGCGGTGAGAGTGGCGATTTCTTTGAGGAGTTAGATGAAGCCGTAGCTGAAGCGATCCTCAGCGCCGATCTGATTTTCACAGAACAAGAAGGCTGGCAAAGCAAGCTAACAGTCTGGCAAGACGAGGTTGAGCAATATGGCATTGAACCTGCCTTTGCCAGAAGTAATATGGCGCTTGCCCATGGCTGGGATAATCCTCAGCTGGTGGCGGCATTGCAAGGGCAGATGGCGGAGTTTACTGAGTCAACAGGTGAAGAACTCTATGGAACAAGCACCCTGTCTCAGATTCGACTTACTATTTTAGAGCGTCAGGAAAGATATGACGACTATCTCAATCTGGCGCAGGCAACCGGACAAACCCAAGCTTACCTAACGATGCTGGCCCGCCTCGGTCGAGTCGACGTGGTGATGGATCTGGCTAAACAGCAACTCGACTCTGCCGATGCCGCCCTGGCTGTGGCCCAAGCCGTGCGATCGCACGGCGAATTAGACAAAGCACTGGAAATTGCCGAAATGGGTCTTGACTTACCTGGTCTGGGTAAAACGCAGCTGGCGCTCTGGACAAGTGAACTGGCTGAAGGTATGGGACAGCTAGACAAAGGACTGCAAGCCAGAATCGCGGCGTTTAAGCATGTCCCTAGCTTGACAGATTACTTAAAAATCCAAGAATTGGCCGCTCCTACCCAATGGCCCGAACACCAGAAAACACTCCTAAAAAGCTTGCGAAA
>JAKSDM010001157.1 GCA_022360135.1 Pseudanabaenales cyanobacterium
CTGGTTGCTAGACCAACAAAATCAGTAAGACCAGAAAACCGAAAACAGAGCAGCTGGATTCGAAGAAGATTTGGAATGCTGTATTTTGGATCATGGGGAAAACCTCAAGTTAGGGGGCTAAGGTTTAAATCAACTGATAATTTGATAATTACAGATTAATTGGGAAAGCGATAAAATTCGGTGATTCGAGGCTGGGTGAAAAGTGATTGTCGCTATCCATTCAGGTGATTGAAAACGGCGATCGCAGTGAGGCTAAGCGCCTCTTTCTTGTGATTGAGATCACTTTAGGGTCATTACTTGACTTTTGAGGTTTGAGGTTTGAATTCTGAATTTTTAATTGACCCCTTAACCCTGATAACTCAGCCCTCTCCTCACTGGTTATACGCTATCAACTCGCAAGCAACTGAGAAGGGGCGCTATGCCACAATTGCTCCAGACGGTTGGCTGGCATAGTCAGGTACAATACATCCCGGTTTTCCAAGACATGGTCTAGCAGGTCAAATCCGTGTAGCGCTCGACTGATGGTTTCAATATAGAGGGGAACCAGATCCGCCGTCATCGCCACTTCATGGACAGGCTTATTGAAAAAGGGGTGTCTGGGTGTGATCAAGATTGCCAACGCCACCCACAGACTATTGGAGGTCATTCCATTACCCAAGATACGTCCACCCAACGCCGCCGCCGCAAATGCAGGGGCGGCCAACTCGGTTGGACTCATTACCCTTTCAAACTCAAATACCTGCTGAACTTGACTGGCAAATTGAGGATCTTGATTTCGCACGACCACAGGCAGCTTCGGGACCAAACTTTTAGTTGTCAGGCTAATTTCTAGATTGACAGTGTCATCACTGGTGACTGCCAGGAGGGCGTTTGCCTGGGACACATTGACTGAACTTAAGGTTTCTGGAACGCTAGCATCGCCAAAAAAGACGGGAACTTTGAGGGATCGCACCGCATTCACAAAACGGCCATGTGGGTTGCGCTCCAGTACAACCACTTCGTATCCATGGGTTCTCAGTTGGCTAACAATCTGAAATCCAACACTACCTAGGCCACAGACGACATAGTGGCTCCGCTGAGGCAGATGAGCCGCATTCCAAACCTGCTGAAAGTGAGCGCCCAGAACAAAATCATTGAGTATGGCGTAGAAGACGCCAATCACACCTGCCCCTACTAGCATCATGATCGATGTGAAGACCTTGATTAGGGTTGGAGATTGTTCAGCCACCTCTTCATGCCCTCCAGCGCCAGTGATCATGCCCACTGTAAAGTAAAGGGCGTCAACCATAGACATACTGAGGTTAACACTGATATAGACTAGAGTTGAGGCCGCAATGGTAACCAGTAAAGCCAGGACTACCAATAGGGCCGCTCGACTCTGACGCCGAAACTGAGTTAAACCCGCTATGAAGCTTTGCAGGCGTCGTTTCCAGGAGTGATGAGACTTACGTACGCTAGGTTTAGTCGCTACAATCAGGCGATCGCCTGTCTGCAGCTGTCGTCCTGTTAAGACGGCGGATACGAGATCAATGCGATGATCGGCGGGCAGGTAATAAATCAGCATCCGCGCCGGGTTTTCCCAAAGTTGTCGCAAGGGTGCGCCATTCCAGGGATGCTGCTGATCGATATACTCTTCATAAATCGGCCAGGTTCGATTCATTAGCTGAATTTGGCCAATCGCTCGATTTCCCAAAGCGGCAAAGGCAAAAAGTGGTCCGGCTAAAGAGGACACACTCATGGTGACGTGATGAGGCAGGGTTTGGTCGAGGCGATCGCCCAATTGGGTATTGAACAAGCGATTAATAATCCGAATTTTAGGATTGAGGACTCGAGCTTGTGTCAGAATAGCCAGATTAAGCGTATCGTCTGAGTTTGCCAGAAGCAGGGTGTGGGCCTCATGAATGCCAGCCTCCAAGAGGGTTGAGGCTGCTCGCAAATTCCCAATTACGATGTCACCGTCTATTTCGGGGAAGGGGCGATCACTAATTCCCACGACTTTTGCTCCCTGCTGTTTCAGGAGGGAAAAAATTCGATATCCAGTACGGCCTAGACCACAAACGATTATTTTGGGGTGCATACCTAAGAACTCGCTGGGCAGACTACTCGGAGGACCCGGGCAAAGTGCTCTTTGAGTCCCCCCAGCCCCCAACTTTGGGGGAGTATGAACTCAAAGTCCCTAAAAGTTAGGGGATTGAGGGGGCTTTCAGCCGTTCTCGCAATGCTACAAAATAAAATGTTACAAAATAATTCGCCAGCAACATCCTGCCTAAGGGGAAGGGGCGCCAGATTCAAAGTTCCTCTCTCTCGGGGAGAAGGATTCAGGGTAAGGGCGAACACTACAGTTCCCAACATAGATGATAGATAAGGTTTAATATGCAGATTGATCTTTTATTGTCTGGTTAGATCTTTGACTAGAACTGTAGTTCAAAGCACGGAGCAGAAAGATTACTGGTTTTCTTAATCCATCTATCAATCACTCGTCTTAGCGCCTTAAACCTCACTTAGGTGAGAACCTATCGGGTACAGCCCTTTCTAGGATGCAGGTAAAAGTCTGTAAAAAAAATTGGCGGGTATCCACACCTATCCAGACTTCAGGAGAGGATAGTTATATGCCCGTTTAACCCCAAGTATTTAAAATCCACTATTTCAATCTGGAGCCCCACAATGAAAATCACCCAGTCGCCTATTCGATCCTTGCACCGCTATTTTGCCCATACCGTTGC
>JAKSDM010001762.1 GCA_022360135.1 Pseudanabaenales cyanobacterium
CCACAAAAAAACATCACCTCAGATTAAACCTGCCTCTGATAACATTGTTGTACTGAATTAGGTCAGCTCGCATCCATCCAATCCTACTTTCACCATCGTTAACTTCATTGCCCGGTGCAAAGACTTGAACCCAGGTATACTGTTCTCCAGAAATGGGCAATCTAACTTGCAATGCATATACGGTGGCCCCAGTGCTTGATTGAAGAATCAAGTCACCGCCGCCACCAGGGACCGAGCGGATATGGGCTACATATCCTCGGGGGACTTGCACTTGCCCCCACGCCCTCACACTATTGTAGGTCCGATGCTGGCCCCCCTGAATTTGCCCTGTCGCCAGCATCAAGCAAATGCCACGCTCCAAAGCAATTTGGTCGTACTGGGCCTGACTGTCAGGATTTCTTCCATATTCAAGCCGAGAGTAATGATTTGGATCGTCTCCACAATCGACTAAAGAAACTGGATTGGCATTGGCTGGAGCAATCAAAGAGACAAATGCTGCAATGGTGGCAGATATTGCTAATATTGAATTTTTCATGGAATACATTTCAAGCGCGCCATTGCATTAAAAAATACTTTCTACTTAGAGCTTGCTCAGAACTATTTGGACACTTATTGTTCTGGCACAAATGTTATAAACTGTATTCTCCTAACACTTTTTGGAGTGATGCATTGATTGAAGTTTAACTAAGAATTTATTTTGACGTAGCTCCCTCAGCTCCGGCCCATCAACCAATAGGTGGTCATGTCGCCTTTGCCTTTGACATTGATGACGCCTCGCCGCGTAAAGGTATACTTATCTTTCAGCCGTTCGTAAACGGCGGCGGTTACCTGAATCCTTTCGGAAACTCCTTGAGATTCCATCCGACTGGCGACATTCACGGCATCTCCCCAGAGATCATAGGAAAACTTTTTAATCCCTATTACGCCCGCCACCACGGGACCGATGGCGATACCGATGCGCAGGCAGAAGGGACGGCCATCATCCCGGGTGAATTGACCAATGGCTTGTTGCATTGCCAGGGCCATTTCTGCGATCGCCTCTAGATGATGTTCCATGGGGTTAGGAAGGCCCCCCACCACCATATAGGCATCACCGACAGTCTTGATTTTTTCCAGGCCATGATATTCGGCAAGTTGGTCAAAGGTAGAAAAAATTCGGTTGAGCAAATCAACTAACTGACTGGGAGGAATAGAGGCCGATAACATAGTGAAATTAACGATATCAGCAAACAGGATGGTGGCCTCTTCAAAGCGATAGGCGATCGCCCCGGGATTTTGCTTGAGCTCCTCGGCGATCGCCTGGGGCAGGATGTTTAGCAACAGCCGCTCAGACTTTTCTTGCTCTGCCAGCAACGCTTCTTCCGCCCGTTTGCGATCAGTAATGTCGGTCACAAATCCTTCAACCGCAATCAACTCTCCAGTGGCGGAAACCACACCGCCGCCCTTTTCCAGCACCCATTTTTCTTCTCCAGAGGCGGTTACAATGCGATAGGTCAACTGAAACGGATTGCGCTTCCTCATCGCAGACCAAATCTGAGCTTCGACGGCGGCGCGATCGTCCGCATGAGTCAGATGCTTAAATGAAACACCCTGCTTTTTAAGTAGCTGATTAGGTTGATAGCCAGTCAATTCAAAGCAGCCATCACTAACAAATTCAATCACCCAATCCGCATCTTCATTGCGGATGCACCGATAGGCCATACCCGCCAGATTACCCATGAGTGTGGCTAGAGCCCGTTGGCTTTCTCTGAGCGCTTCCTCAGCCTGCTTACGCTGGGTAATGTCTGCTACCGTCCCTTCATAGTAAAGCAGCTTGCCTTCACTATTGCGCACCACCCGAATATTCTCAGAAATCCAAATGATCCAGCCATCTGCACGAAAAATTTGAGACTCAAATTCAAAAACAGAGCCTTCTTTTTCTAGCGTTTCAAGCAGTTGGCGACGACGAGTTCGATCGACGTAAAGCTGATCAATGTGCTTAACTTTTTGCATCAGTTCGGTGGCGGAGGCATAGCCGTACATCCTAGCTAAGGAAGGGTTCACACTTAGGTAACCATCTTCTGGAGCGGCTTGAAAAATCCCCTCTGCAACGTTCTCAAAAATGCTGCGATATTTTTCTTCAGCTTGCTGCAGCGCCAGATCAGCCCGTCTACGCTCAGTGATATCCCGCGCCACCCAAATGACTCGACTGTCAGGCATGGGTGAAATAATCGCGGTATACCAGGCAGTGTTTTCAAAATCATCCGGTTCTGCTTCTCCCCCTCGCTGATCCTC
>JAKSDM010001838.1 GCA_022360135.1 Pseudanabaenales cyanobacterium
AGTGATTGAGAAATCTAATCGACCACACTCTGGTTTGCTTAAATCATCTTTGCTTAAACCATAAAAGGGTAAATCGCCCTTATAATAATGCTTTAGGGCTTTAATTGCCTTACTTAGGTTATGTTCCACACTTAAAATAACGATATCACCTGCTTGCTCATATGAATTGATAGTCTCAATCATACCGCGCCAGTCTTGTCGATCTTGAATTGTATAGTAACGATTGAGCCCATAGCCAGCTGCCAGTAAGTATGAAGCAGAAAGGGCTATATATAATAACTTGTTGCGTTTCCATATTTCTACAATGCCTGCACCCAATAGAATCAGGAAGTATGGTTGGACAAATAATATATAGCGATCAGTTAAAAACAAACCTTCATCTATCAGCCAAGAAGCTACAACTGGGAAGAAGGCCAAAATTGATATCCACAAAAGCTTAACCCGATTTTTATGTAAGAATGCAGAACCAATAAGACCCCAAACAATTAACGTGAAACCTTTGAATAATAAGCTGACTTCTTTTGAAGGTGTTGGAAACGGGAATACGGCAAACTTTCTTAACTTCCCCAAAATTATATTTATACTTGGGATGCTTGTAGACGATAATTCCCCTAAATTACCCCGTGCCGTAAAGGAGGTAATAAAAGACGGAATAAAGGCAATACCAATCGCTGTAAAAGCAACAGCAAACTTGTATAAATAACTCTTCTGATTATAAAACTTCCATCCAATCAAAAAGAGATCTGCAACTAGTAATGTAACGGTCGTTGGAGTTGTAAGGAGCATTAAAATACGGGCAACAACCCAACCAATGATAAAGATATTTTTAGGGGACGTTAGTGTATGAATCAGAGCCAAAGTACCAGCTAGACCTAAGCTGGTCGAGAGTGCATACATACGAACCATCTGAGCATAATTAATAAATAGTGGCGATATGGTTAAGAGAGCAGCAGCTGTTAATCCGACAGATTTTCCAGCAATGCTTCTAGCAATCTTGTAAGTAAGAAACACGCTGGCAAGGCTGAAAATTGCTGAGAGACTCCGCATCCACCAATCAGTTGTTCCCAAAAACATCCATGCTCTCAGAACAAGGTAGTATAAAGGACGCTCTACACTGAACGTTTCGGGCAATCCTTTCGCATCAAAAACGCTGTAGAGTTCGTCAATCCACAGACTTTCTTGTCCGACTTTGTAGAGGAATAGGCTAAGGGCTGTGAGTAGAATTAAGCTGAGAATTACTTTCTCATTATTCAAGATATTTATGTTCTTCTCCTTCAAATTGGCCATCTCAAAGCCTCCCCTCAAGAGTCCTTTTTATTACTATTATCTCTGGTCGTTAGTTGAATCGTTATAGATGGCATCCTATGTTTTGAATAAATCTTGCATCAGTTTAGAAAGCATCAACTTACGGTCAGGAGAAAGCGAGTGCTTCCTAACAGGAAGTGTTCCTAAGCTCTGGCTTAGGAACGAGAGAAACTCCCCTTCATTCTTATCCCTTCATTACTTGCGAGGATTGAGGCGACGATATTCCCAGGGCATCATGGGATTGGGTTGTTTCCAGAATTGTAGCTTGGCGCGACGAGCGATCGCTTCCGCATCTAGATATCGCCTTCGATAGTCATTGCTTAGGTGACGAACGTACGCAACCGCATGTCCTTCACATAGCATTTGGGTATTAATGCAGCCATCAATCACCCATACTTCACCCACCAGCCGACCGTAGCGATCCCGGTCTACTTCGATCACCTCGATCTCCTCATAGGGCTCTAATAATTTTTGCAGCCGTTGGCGAGAAGCCTGACCGTAGGGCGCTTGGGCAAGTTCTGGGCAATCTACGCCATAGAGCCTGATATTTTCAGTGGCGCCATCGGTAGTTGCGACAATTGTGTCACCGTCCTTGACCTGGTCAATGTGAAATTTTATCCGCGCTTGCCCTGCCATTTCAGCCTCTATCTAAGATGGAATTTACCTGCATGGATTTTAACATCGACGCTTGACTCGGAAACCTGGGTTGTCATACCGATCTTCTGGGCCAAAATTCCCCATAGTAAGGGATGTTTGTGAACGGGGAATATTTTGATTGAGAGTTTTATCAATCAACCTTTGGATAGGGTTTGTCTACAATGAGGCTACAATCCCCCCTGAGTGCAAACAGTGCCTCTACTATGAAGGGTTTTCAAGATGTTTTCATCTCCTATGGACGCACCGATAGCAAAGCCTTTGCCGCCAAACTCAATAACCGTTTGATTGCTGAAGGATTGGAAGTCTGGTTTGATTGTGAGGATATTCCTCTGGGCGTCGATTTTCAAACTCAGATCGAAGATGGTATCGAAAAAGCCCATAACTTTCTGTTTATTATCTCGCCCCATGCGGTCAATTCGGCCTACTGTATCAAGGAAATAGAGCTGGCTGTTAAGTACAACAAGCGCATTATTCCTGTGATGCATGTGGAGGCGATTGATTACCAAACTTGGAACGCCAGAAATCCTGGAGACAGCCTAGATCACTGGGCAATCTATAAAGCTCAAGGCAAGCATTCCAGCTTCCCCAATATGCATCCAGAAATTTGCAAGATTAACTGGGCCTATTGTCGGGAAGGCGTTGATGACTTCGAAAAGTTTATTGCCGGATTGTTAGAGATCTTTGACCGGCAGAAAACGTATGTCTATCAACACACTTGCTTATTAGCCAGAGCCCTGGACTGGGAGAGAAATCAAAAGCAGTCCCGCTACCTGCTGACTGGCCAGACGCGTGTCAAAGCGGAGCAATGGTTAAAAAT
>JAKSDM010001507.1 GCA_022360135.1 Pseudanabaenales cyanobacterium
CAACCTCTCGGGTGCGGCGCTGGCCAGTTGGTGGGCGACAAACCGCCGTTCCCAGTCGGTGTCACTGAACTGAGGCAAAGGAGTGACCCTGAGGCATAGGAATATTCAAACTCCATGGTGTGACGATTGATATGCCACAGAGATATCTGGTGCAGTCCTCTCCCGCTGATTACTTGCCCCTAACGAAAGAGTGTAAGGAAGTTGTGTGGCCATGCGCGATCGCACTGCAACTGCAGATTCTCTCCTGCCCAATTGATTCTAGCGGATGCGATCGCCCTTTTACGGAAATCATTGCAACCTTCCCAGAGAAAAGTATGTCTAACTGCCAAGAAGCCAAGACTGTCAACCTAGAGCTATGATTCCGACAGATTATATTCAGCTTAGGCAAGTGGGACATCTATCAGCAGAGAACGCCATGGCATATCTACAGAAAGTGAGGATTAACGATACCCAGAAGAATGAACAAGTGCGGCAAGCCCATGCGGTGTTGGAGCAATATTATTGGCGGCAAGGGAATGTAGCGGAGGCGATTTATCACGCCAATCAGCTGGATTGGGAGCGTGGCGTAAAAGAGTGGATTGGGCAGTTTATCACGGCATTAAAGGCAGAGCGGTACGAAACCTGCCGTGAATTGTTGGCAATCCGAGATCAGCTGTCGGTTAACAATTACTTTCAACTGGGAGTGATCTCTCAGTTTGAGGGAGACTATTTTGTCAGAATTGCTCAATATGATGTAGCTGAACAAGTCTATTTAGAAGCGCTTGAATCCTATAGACAGGCCATGACCAATGAGTCTAACTATATAGATGCTTGCGAAAATATAGGAGGTTTGTTCATTAAATTGGGACAGCTTCAGGCAGCTTTATCTAGATATGAAGAAGCACAGCAAAATTATGAAAGATCAATTAGCACATATGATCGTATTCTGAGCTTAGACCTCAACAGCAACTCTGCTTACAATAATAAAGGATTGGCATTACAAAGTTTAAGTCATCTACAAGCTATTTTATCCAGATATGAAGAGGCTATTCAAAGTTATCAATACGCTATTTATACTTACAATGAGGCGCTCAAGCGTTTACCTGGAGATTATCATCTTTTAAATGATCAAGCAATTGCTCTACAAGGTTTGGGCGAAATAAAAGCTTATTTAGCAAAACCTGATGAGGCAATAGAAAATTACCAGAAGGCGATTGATTCTTGCAATCAATCTCTTAACATTAAATTTGATTTTATCCCAGCCCATGTTAACAAAGGTTTGGTGTTTTATAGCCTGGGTGAATTACAGATCAAGCTATTTCAACAGCAGCAAGCTCTGTATAGCTATGAGCAAGCAATTGGTGCGCTGAAACAAGTCCTTACCCTTACTCCCAACGATATTCATATCCTCAATTATTTAGGAACTATACTCCACAGACTTGGGCTCTTAAAAGAGGAATTAGCGGCTTACGATGAAGCTGAAGAAGATTATAAATACGCCATTGATATGTTTGACAAAATTCTCCACTATGCTTCCAAATTATCCC
>JAKSDM010000167.1 GCA_022360135.1 Pseudanabaenales cyanobacterium
AATTATCAAGATAGAGACTGTATGCGCTTACCTTCAGTCTTAAGAGAAAGGTATCCCAAAAAGTTCGAGACGCTTGAAGCAGCTGAAGAGTTTGTCAATGAGCGGCGGCGGTCAAAGGGCTAAAACCAGATTAAACCAAGTTCATGTTGGGAACTGTAGCTTTGGCCCTCACCCTAAATCCCTCTCCCTCGGGGAGAGGGACTTTGAATCTGGCTCCCCTTCTCCCCGAGGGAGAAGGGGTTGGGGGATGAGGGCGTTTAGGATATGACAACAACTCTCTAATTTGTGTATGCACCGTAGCGCCGGGCGGGAAAACTCCAGGTTTCAAGTTGGACGTGGTTTAAGGTTCGAGGCTGTGAAGAGGCGCCGTAGTGATTTTGACTTGCCTGGAGTCACCGAATAGGGTAAGTTTTTGACTCATAGCTGCCTGCGGGCGGCTTGTTTTCCCAAAAATTTGGTCATGCGCCACTGGCAGGTGCGCCAACACCCACCAGCGGCTGACCCCCAAGGCTGAACACCCAGTCTCGGAGGCTAGAGGTATTCTAGGCCGTCCCGAACTGCATATGTCTGGGGCGGCCAAATTTTTGGGATTCCTGACCCATCGTTGCGGAGGAATCCCTGATGTTATGTTTCATCCAGCCAGATCCCTGGGTTCTCCAAGAACTCAGGGATCTCAATCCCGTCCAGCTTGCCAATCCGTCTGCCCAGCCGGGGCGGGAGCGATTGCGCCATTTGATTATCGGTTCGCCGGAGGGGGTGCGATCGGCGATTAAGTCTTTGCATGTACTCAACTATGCCGAGCAGCACCTGTGGAGTCAGTTAATTACCGTCCCGGCGTCGGGGATTTTGATTACGCCTGAGCAGGGGGAGGTGTTTAGCTACCTGGTGCGAGATCGGCAGTTGGGTTAAGCCAGGATTTGGGTTGCAGGGAGCAGGGACCGGGGGTTTTTCAAGAAATCCAGTCCCTCGCCCTGGGGACTCTACCGATAGCGTCTTTTTTTATTTCTTCAGGTTGCAAACGCTAAATATGACGCTATTATAATCCTTCATCCAGTCAGATAGCGAACAAGACCCATCTATCCAGGTAGGAAGGCTGCATTCATGGTTCAAGATCTTGAGCGGACTCGTCAGAAGAATTTCTTTCCGGCAACCGCCCCAGCGGCTTACCCCGTGTTTTATCGAACCTATAGCCGCCGGGGAGAGGCGGCTGGCAATTACCGGGAAAATTGGGGGCAGGTGTGCGATCGCACCCTTGCAGGTCTAGTCGAACTCGGCCAACTAACTGATGACGAAGCCGCCCTGATTAGCCGCATGCAGCGGCAGCTCAAGGCCCTGCCTTCTGGTCGCTGGCTGTGGGTCGGCGGCACCGCCTGGAGTAAAAAGCCGGAAAACTACTCGGGGGCCTACAACTGCACTAGCACCAATGTGGTCGACTGGCGGGCCTTTGGGTTGATGATGGACCTGGCCATGATGGGCTGTGGTACTGGGGCGGTGCTGGAGCCAAAATATATCAATCAGCTGCCAACCATTCGGAACAGGCTGAGTGTGGTAATGCGGAGTGAAATTGGGGCGACGCCCGCCTCACAGCGTCAAGAACTGACCGAGGTTAAAATTGCGGGCGATCGGGTCGAAATTCAGGTGGGCGACAGTCGCCAAGGCTGGGTGCAGTCCTATCAGACCTTGCTGGAGTTGTCCGCCGATAAACAATTTTCTGGCCAGGTAGAGGTGATTGTTGACCTCAGTCATGTTCGCCCTGCCGGGGAAAAACTCAAAGGCTTTGGCGGCGTTGCCAACCCGATTCGGTTACCCGGGCTCTATGGGCGCTGCGCCAACATTCTCAATAAAGCCCTGGGGCGAAAATTGAATTCAGTGGAATGCTGCCTGCTGATTGATGAAGCCGCTGCCTGTGTGGTGGCTGGCAATATCCGACGCTGC
>JAKSDM010000983.1 GCA_022360135.1 Pseudanabaenales cyanobacterium
CATCGCCGCCGACGGCTCCCAAATTGCCCCCAGCCATCATGAAATCGCCTATTGTTACTTAATCAATGTTGGCCGCGTTGGGTTGCACTACGGGCAGAGTCGCTACCCTATCCTTGATAACTTACCTGAAATAGTCTATCGCCCCGACGACCTCTACATCTCCCGCCAATGGGGTATCCGCACTGAGGAATGGATGGGCTATCGGCGCACAGTGTCTGAGGCGGTAGGGTTGGCGGAATTGGTGCAGGAGATGGGAGATAGGAGAGAGGGAGATGGGGGGGAGGGGGGAGAGGGGGGAGAGGGGGGAGAGGGAGAGGGAGCACAAATCCAAAATCCAAAATCCAAAATCCAAAATCCAAAATCCCCCCACCCCATCCCCCATCCCCCATCCCCCATTCTTCCCACCCTAGCCATGATCGACGGCTCCCTCATCTACTGGTTTTTGGAGCAATTACCGGCAGAGGCGCGCGATCGCATCCTGTTGCCGATTCTGCAATCCTGGGAATACTTAAGGAGCGTTGGTATTCCGCTTGTCGGCTATCTCAGCGCATCTCGCAGTGGAGAGGCTCTCAACTTTTTACGGTTGGAGAGTTGTCCATTTGAGGCTCCAGACTGTCTGACTCATTGTTTGGGTCAGACAGAAAAGGCTCCCTGTCAGGTGTTCAATCCATTGCGGGATGTCACTCTGTGGGCGATTCTGCTGCAGCCCGGACAGCGCAGCCCGCTCTGGCGTAGTTCTGCGGATATCCTCAACCTTTATGGAGAGCATACTGTTTATTTCTGCTATATCCATGTGGGATCGGAGGTGGCGCGGGTTGAAATGCCTGCCTGGGTTGTGCAAGAGCCAAACCTTCTGGAAACTGCTCTGAGCTTGACCTTAACCCAGGTCCAGAAGGGGTATGGTTATCCAGTCGCTTTAGCAGAAGCGCACAACCAGGCAGTGGTGCGAGGCGGCGATCGGGCTCGCTTTTTTGCCCTCCTGGAGCAGCAGATGATTCGGGTTGGACTGAAAAATATTGGCGCTTCCTATAAAGAGACCCGCAAGCGAGGCAGTATTGCTTGAAAAGCTACTACGTGAATGGTAAGCAGGCTTCTAAGTAAAGGGATTCAGTATTTTGAGGGTGAGAGAAATATGCATGGTTAACTTCCCAGATATCTTCAGAAGTGGCAGTTTGTAACTTGATTAACTTGAAGTGGATTTCCCCCCCTCCTGATTGCTTTCTACCATGACTAACCGTTCTGAACCTGACGCCCTCAATCTCGATGGCGTAGCTGGTTTACACCCTTTGGACCATCTATCTGAGAAGATTCCCACCACCTCTCAAAGCCAGTTTTCAGCCGGGGGTTGGCAATGTGTGCAGACTTTAAAGGGCCACACCAGTTGGGTGCGTGCTCTCGCCATTAGCCCAGATGGTCAAATCCTTGTCAGTGGCAGTGGGGATAAAACGGTTCGGATTTGGTTATTACAAACCGGTGAGTTGCGCCATGTTTTGAAAGGACACACCGCCTGGGTAAGGTCCGTCGCCATTAGCCCCAATGGCCAAACCTTAGCCAGCGCCAGTAATGACAAAACGATTTGCCTTTGGCATTTGCCGACGGGGGAATTGCAGAGAACGTTGAAGGGCCATACCGATTGGGTGCGTTCGATCGCGTTTAGTCC
>JAKSDM010000531.1 GCA_022360135.1 Pseudanabaenales cyanobacterium
ATCGCTAAAAGCCCTGATATTTCGTAGGGTGGGCATTGCCCACATGGCTTATTTCAGTGCCATTCCATGTTGGGGCAAAGCATTCGATGACAAATTCTGATGATTTTCGGGAATTCACCTGTCGAATGCTTCGTCCCTATACGGAGAGGATATCATTCCAGACTTCTCAAACCCCTTCTGAGCGAATTGGATCACTTGAGTGAGTTGCCTCAGGCAGCTTTGACTTCAGCCCCTTGAGCTACTTCATCAGAGACTTTGGAGGCGGTCTCAGCTGTCTTACTTAACTCGGCTAAATTGAGTTTGATGACTTTGTTTTGAGCTTCCTCGACCTTAGGCAACTTGAGGGTCAAGACACCATTGTCAAAATTAGCTTCGACCTGACTATTCTGAATAGCTTCCGGTAAGGACACTATCCGGCGAAAGGGGCCGTAACGAAAATCGGAATAAAGGACTGTCTGTTCCTCCTCAGGAGTTGTTTCTTTACGTTCACCCGAAATAACTACCGATTCGCGAGTGACCTGAATATCAACCTCGTTTGCACTTACCCCTGGAAGTTGTAGCTTGAGAATAAAATCATCGCCTTGATCAACCAAGTTAACAGCTGGAGTCCAGGTGGTTTTCAGAGCACTAGAAAAGTCAGTGAATTCATCAAAAATCCGATCAAATTGACGACGCATCATGTCTGCTTCACGAGCGGGGTTCCAGTAACGAACGATCATAGGACTATCACCTCTTAACTATGTCTTGAATTGAGTTTTCGGTTCCCAACCGTTCTCTCAATCTCTCTACATTTCCATGATGCTTAAAACATTTAATTGTTGATAGCCATGAACTCCCTACCTATTTGGTGTAGTTCCCGAAAATAAAGGAATTTAAGTCTTCAAAAATGATATAAATTGGTGAGAAAACCCTACCTATAGGGTATGAATCCCGACCTTAAACTAGGATTTATTGGTGATTGTTTTTAAATCGAAAGTGAAGACTAATTAGCTTTGGACAAGTGCGAATTGGAACAGGGAATCGGATTGGAGAGCGGTTCTATCCCCAGCTAATTTCTCCCATTTTCTCTCGTTCCTAAGTCCTGGCTTAGAGCCACTGACTAGTGGGAAGCTCTAGCTTCTTTTGACTGGAAGCACATTCTTCCCTATTCCTCCTATCCTCCTAATTCCCCTGTCTTGCGAGTCAGGTTTATCCGACCCGCCTTGGGGATATAGATGACGTATCGCTCAGCGCTCGTCATTTTCTGGACAGTCAGAAGCAGAAGGTTATTATAGATAAGAAATTGACATTTCTTAATAATTTTGGCTGCTGACCCTTCCCATATGACGGTTTCTTCACCTAACCTGACTAACTTTAAAAGCTTTGTAGAGGAAAAGGTTCTCTTCGGGCAGCCTCTGACCCTGGAGTTGACGGCAATCTTGCTGGTCTATTTTGTCCAGGGGATTTTAGGGCTAGCACGGTTAGCGGTTAGCTTTTTCCTCAAGGATGAACTAGGGCTAAGTCCAGCAGAAGTGGCTGCGTTAATGGGGATTGCTGTCTTTCCTTGGACGATCAAGCCGCTGTTTGGCTTTATTTCTGATGGGCTGCCGCTGTTCAGGTATCGTCGTCGTCCTTACTTAATCCTGTCGGGATTTCTGGGCGCAGTGTCCTGGCTAGCGTTGGCGACGATTGTGAATACTGCTTGGGCTGCGATCGCAGCCATTACGCTGAGTTCTTTTTCGGTGGCGATTGGGGATGTGATTGTAGACTCCCTAGTGGTCGAGCGCGCTCGCAAGGAAACTCTCAATGATGCTGGAACTCTGCAATCCCTATCCTGGGGGGCGTCCGCATTTGGCGGTTTGATTACGGCTTACCTGGGCGGATTGCTGCTGGAGTATTTCACCACTCGAACCGTCTTTGCGGTGACGGCTACCTTCCCGTTACTGGTCTCCATCGTCGCCTGGTTGATTGCAGAGTTGCCGATTGCAGAGCCCCCAACCTGGTCAGCCATTGGCGGCCAGGTGCAACAGCTTCGCAAAGCGGTCTCTCAGAAGGCGATCTGGATGCCGACTGTCTTTATCTTCGCTTGGCAGGCGACGCCGACAGCTGATTCCGCCTTCTTCTTTTTCACCACGAATGAACTCGGGTTTCAGCCTGAGTTCTTGGGCCGCATTCGACTGGTGACGAGTATTGCCGGATTAACTGGCATCTGGATTTTTCAACGGTTCCTCAGAGCAGTCCCTTTCCGGGTTATTTTTGGCTGGTCAACCGTATTGTCCGCTGTCTTGGGAATGTCCATGCTACTGTTGGTCACCCATACCAATCGGGCGATTGGAATCGATGATCATTGGTTCAGCCTGGGTGACAACCTGGTCTTGACGGTAATGGGGCAAATCGCCTTCATGCCTGTGTTGGTTTTGTCAGCGCGGATTTGTCCTGCGGGTGTAGAGGCTACCCTGTTTGCCTTGTTGATGTCAGTGTTGAACCTGGCTGGACTCCTTTCCCATGAATTGGGGGCTCTGCTCACCCATCAGTTAGGGGTGACGGAAACTAACTTCGATCGCCTTTGGTTGTTGGTGATCATCACCAACCTCTCCACCCTGCTCCCCTTGCCGCTGCTCGGTCTATTGCCCAGCGTAACCGCTCAGAGCGATGAGGGCGATCGCCCAGCAGAGAGTCAATCACTCCCGCTAGAAGCTGCCTCTGAGCCTGCGATTTCTCTGGTGGCGCAATCTAAGAAAATCCAGGAAATCCCTGTTGCAGTGGGCGAGTTGGATTTGGAATTACGGTAAGCGAGTATCAGGTTTCAGTCTCCATCTGTCAGGTATCAGACGCCAGTTATTGGGTGTCCGTGATGGGGTTAGGAATCAGGATTAATTAAAAAACAGCTCTCAGTAAGGGGTTCCATTTTGGATTTTGGATTTTGGATTATCCCTAATGATTGGTAATTGTCTCTATGCAAACCATCCAACCGTCGATAACTTTTCCCTCCCCTCTCTTCTTTGATCGGGATGACTGGCTGAGTGGCTATCGCTCCCAAACCCAAGAGTTTGCCTACTGGATTGACCAGATCGAGGGCCAGATTCCTTTGCAGCTATAGCAATTCTCACTTGGGTTGAACACATCTCGTGACGGTGGGGTGTGGGGTGTAGGGTGTAGGGTGTAGTCAATGCAATTGAGAACCGTTATAGATGGTGTCCTGTTCCGTAAGGCCCAGGTCTGTTGGATATCCACGGTCATTCGGTCAGCCAGCCCTTTGACAGAATCCCCGCTTTCCATTTCCCACCAGTGACCCGGACGAACGTCTCAACGGGACAGGGCCTTTTTTGTTCAGTCATCCCAATTTCCCAATACTGACAATTATGTCAGTACTTGCTTATCTTCCAGTTATAAGCATACTGGACAGTAAAATCACTGGCGATTAAAAAAGACGAATAGCAAAAGGAGACTCACGATGAGTGAGAACGAAAGAATCGCAGTAGTAACTGGCGTAGGACGTTCGCAGGGCATCGGATTTGAAGTCTGTCGGCAACTGGCGGCTGAGGGCGTAACAGTTTTTCTTACCGCCCGGAATCCCGATGCTGCAAAAGCCCAAGCTGATCAATTAAACAGTGAAAATGCAGGAAAAGAAGTCCGTCCGTTCTCCCTCGACATCACAAATCCTGACGAAATTAAACAGCTTGACGATGAACTTGATCGTTCGTTCGGTAAGCTTGACATCCTGATCAACAATGCTGCTAGCGTGGGGCCTTTTGGTGAAAAGTCGGCTAGCGCCGACTTAGAGGTCGCCGTCAACGTATTGAACACGACACTTTTTGGTACATGGCGGCTCTTTCAGGTACTCTTACCGCTTCTCCGGCAAAGCGGAGCAGGACGAATTGTCAACGTTTCGAGTGGAGCCGGATCGCACGGCGACGAAGCATTTGGATTAACCCACTGATAACGCTATGGACGCGAGCTACGCAGTGTCAAAGGCGGCCCTCAACGCACTCACAGTGAAGCTTGCTCACGAAGAACGCGACTCAGGCGTCCTGATCAATGCGGTGTGTCCTGGCTTTTCAGCCGAAGACACCCAAGGTGTGGCGAAGGTGACCTAGAAATTGCATCCAGATGGTTGGGGCGATTGTTCCGCCACAGTTGCAGCGAAATCAGCGGGCAAGGTAACGGGTGTGAATCCGGCGGCGACAGTCCCTTGTTGAGCTGAGGGTCCATAGCCGCCAGGATGCATATGAGCCCGCACAATCACCGCCTCATCGGGTTGGATCGGCGCCGGACCTCCCGAACGGGTGAATGGCTGTTCGTTCACATGGCTGTGCAGTAGGATGCGCCGATAGCGCAATTGACCGTCCTGGCTCAGAACTTCCCACCAGTCAGCATACTGATCACAGCCAGTATCAGGGCTAAGGATGGTGACAGAAAAAGTATAAGCGCCAGGGTCTCCGGTAGCTGAAACTTTCAGCACTTCTGCCGAGGCGGGGCCAGATTGAGTGACGGTGGGTTGAGTCTGATTAGGCTCTGGAGCGGCTGCGGTTTTGGTGTCAGGCGACAAAATTGCAGGTGAGGTTTCGACTTCCGAAGCCTGTTGACTTGAGCAGCTACTGAACCAACTGACGAGAGCGAATGTCAGCATCAGTCTGGAGAATTGTCGTCGGTGACGTCTCCCTAAAATCGCGCGGCCAAGGCAAGCAAGGCGATCGCGCATTTCCCGGCTACGTTCAGCCGTCGCTTGTTGTTTCATCGTCAGCTCTACTCCTTACTAGCTGCAGGCAATGTGAAATAAAAGCTGCTGCCTTCACCAATTGTGCTCTCAGCCCAGATTCTGCCGCCATGTTGCTCAACAATTCGGCGGCAAATCGCCAGCCCCAGACCCGTTCCTCCCTTATTACGAGAATCAGAAGTATCAACTTGATGGAAGCGTTCAAAGATACTCTCTAACTTACTAGTCGGGATACCTTGGCCTTGGTCTTTAACTTGAAACGTGATATAGGGGGTGGGGTGTATATAGGATGTGGGGGGTGGGGGGTGGGGCGGGGGGATTTTGAATTTTGGATTTATAGCTCTAG
>JAKSDM010001277.1 GCA_022360135.1 Pseudanabaenales cyanobacterium
CAATGTTTACAGAAACTGCCTGAAAATCGTTTCTCCTCAGTGCAACAATTAAACCAAGCCCTGCAAGCTAGTTTGTCTGAAGCGGCGGTTGATAGGGGGAGCGCCGAAAGTGTCAGCAGTATAGGGGATATTCAAGCATCAGAAAGACCATTGAGGGCAACTCAAAAATTACGGGCTTACTTTGCAGAACCCTCTAAATGGGCAGAAAAGGAGCGAGAGGGAACTTTAAGCAGATTTGGCAAGACGATGTTGAAAATAATGCCAAATAATCTCAATTTAGTGATTTCACCTCAGCAGCCTAACCCAATGAATCGGTGGTTAGTCATCGGGAGTATGGTCTCAACTTTGGCAATTGGCGTCTACACTGCGCCTAAATTATTGAATCCCCCCCCGCCTGATTCATCAATAGACATTGCCGCTAATACCCCTATCCAATCAACTCAGAAATTGGAATTGGGTCTACCGCAAGCCTTTTTAGCCCATGCTGATGCGGCCCCGTCTACAACGGCTGCGAGTGCAGATGGGCTAACTTTAGTGAGGAGCGGGGAAGACAGCATGTATGAAACCTCGGGATTAAAGCAGCCTGAAATTTTGCCTGACGCCCCAGGCTCAGATACGTCAAACCCCTGTATTACTCGAGAAGAAATCATTCGCGCCCAAGAGGCTTGGGGGGACGGAATCGTTTTCATCGGCGAGGTATACATGAATGACGGAGACTATCAAGCATTCGCAGCAGATTGGGTTGATCAGTTGTACGATTACCAGGAAGGAAAAGTTTTATTTAAGCCCTCAACCGCCTCAGCTAGGGAATTTCGATTCACAGAAGCGGAGATTGTATCCTACTTCACCGCAGGAGAGATCTCGGAAGATCGTGGGTTTGCCCTTCAACCCTGGAGTGATGTTCGATTCGAAAACGCGGGCTTAATCATGAATTGTGAGTCTGCACTGGCTATGGGGGACTACTACTTCACGAACGCCGATACAGGCGAAGAGTTGAAAGTAGAGTATACGTTTGGATATCACAAAGACGAAAGAGGAGAGCTGAATATCAACCTTCATCACTCCTCTTTTCCTTATGCCAGGTAATTCGGTTGTGCTGCAAAAAGATAAAAAAACGGAGGATGTCACCGTTTTGTGAGTTGGGGTTGTAGAGAAGATTTATCAAGGAAATCAGCAAGCAAGACGTGTTATAAAGGATACCTGTCCTAATCCTTCGACAACCACCAGCGGGCAGCTACAACAGCAACTGCAGGCGCTGCTACTGCAAAACTAACTGATTCTGACAGACGTTACTGCATAACACCGGATGGGATAGTTAAGCGGCGATCGCAGAGGCAGGCAAAAAAATCACAGTTCTGCGCCTCAAAAACGCTGGGTTTCCTTGTGTTAAACCAGCTTACAGTGATCAGCGATCGCACTCGAAAACCCACAAACAGCCTATATTCCATCCGCACCAACAAAATGTTAAGCGGCGATCAATTTGGAGCAATATTTTGCCACAAGTCAGCTGATGCAAACGTTGCCAAGCGCCCTACATTTGTTGTTGCGATAACAAGATCTAGAACCGCCAGAGTCACCGCTTGAGCAACCAAAATCATATCACCGTCAATCGTTTTGTCAC
>JAKSDM010000275.1 GCA_022360135.1 Pseudanabaenales cyanobacterium
CGATATCGAGTTCTGTTGGCAGCTGGGTAGGTAAGCCAGCTTTTTGAATCAGCTCAAATTGCCGTTGAGTCGCGTCCTCTTCCCAAAGCCCCATTTCCACAGCAATCCGCCCTGCCGCCACCATCCCGATCGCAACTGCTTCCCCATGGTTCACGCTCCGATAGCCGGTCAAACTTTCCACGGCATGACCAATGGTATGCCCATAGTTGAGAATTGCCCGTAAGCCTGCTTCTTTCTCATCTTGACTGACCACATCCGCCTTAGCCTGACAGGAATGGGTGAGAATTGTTTGCAGCAGCTCATCGTCAATGTATTGCTGCTGATCTAATTGTTTCCCCTGCTCTAGCTGAGTAAACAGGTCCTCATCCCAGATCACGCCATATTTAATCACTTCCGCCATCCCCGCCCGAAACTCTCGCCCTGGCAGAGTCTTTAAGACTTGGGGATCAATCAGCACTAGGCGCGGCTGATGAAAAGCGCCAATCAGATTCTTACCTTGAGGATGGTTAACTCCCGTTTTGCCGCCAATGGAGGCGTCCACCATCGCTAATAGGGAGGTCGGCGTCTGCACCACTGCAATCCCCCGTAGCCAGGTCGCAGCGGCGAATCCCGTCATATCGCCAATCACCCCTCCCCCTAAAGCCACCATGGCTGAACCGCGCTCCAGGCGATGCGCCAACGCTGCATCGTAAATCTTTTGAATGGATGCGAGGGTCTTGTACTGCTCACCCGCCGGTAAGATGCAATCACTCACCTGAAATCCGGCTTTTGCTAAGGAGGCGATCGCCCGTTGGCCATATTGCTGAAAAATTATCGGGTTCGACACTAGCAAAACTTTCTGAGCGGACTTAATCAAAGGTGAGTCTCCCTCACCTAACCAGGGCCCGAGATAATCCAAGCCATCGGATGCGATCACGATTTCATAAGACTGATCAGGGAGTTGAACCGGGATGGTGGATTTCATAGGAGACAGGGGAGAGGAGATAGGGGATAGAAGATGGGGAAGATGGGGAAGATGGAGCAGATGGGGAAGATGGAGCAGATGGGGAAGATAGGGGGGCAGGAGGCAGGAATCTAGGGAGTCAGCAGACAGCTAATCCAAAATCCAAAATCCAAAATCTAAAATCTAAAATCTCCCCACCCCAAACGCTCCAGCCTCCTTACGCTCAATAGGACTATAAAGCCAACCACTAAACAATGTGCTTCAATATTCTTAGCAAGCTTTAGCGGAGAGATACAAATGCTGGGTACTTTGATTTACTTTGTTTTACTCGGGGCTGCATTCGGTACGGCGCTTGGCTTGTACTTTGGCCTTAGGGCTTTCAAACTGATTTAGTCAAAGCGCTTTATCGCCCTCTGGCTGTGAAAGCACATAAATTCCAGCCAGAGCAAACCAATCCAAGATATTTATCCGAGCGTCATAAAAAGGGGCGTCGAACAGGGCGAAGGCGGTGCAGCCCCAGAAAGCCAGGAGATAGGTCAGTAGGATTGCTCGATGGCTAGCGGTTATTGAGGTCAGCAAGAGCGCTCTCACGCCTCGATAACAGAATAGGCCAATGATAATGGCAAAAGCAATCATCATTGGAATGCCAGTTTCGACTGCTAGCATCAACCAAAAATTGTGGGCATGGGGAATGTAGTCGTAGCCCTGAACACTCTGAGGTTGGTAGAGCAGCTTGTAATTACCTAAACCCCAGCCTAATAGAGGTCTTTGTTGAGTTAAATCATAGGCGATCGCCCAGACGCCGATCCTGGGGTCTTCGGTCATCAAACTCAAGCTGAGTTTGCGTCCCCCAACTCCCATGAAGAAGACGCTAGTGGAGATTGCAATCATGCTGCCTAGGCCTGTCAGCCTTATAAAGCGATTTTGGCGAACGAAACAACCGAAGATAATCAGCTGAGAGAGCGCAATAATAATCCCATTGCGGGAACCTGAGCAGAAAATACCGACTAAGTTCAGAAAAGTGGCTGCATATAGCAGGCTGGTGTTATGCCTGAGATTAGCCGGGAAATTCGCTTCATGTCGCCTGATATTGAGCGGTTCTGGCTGATATGAGGCTCTCAGGACTAACCCCAACCCCAACCCGAAAATTAAGACCAAATAGCTAGCCAGGAAATTCGGATGATCAAAAACAGACTGCGCCCGATGGCCGTAGTACTCTTCCTGATATAGCCACGCCAGCCAAGGCCAGCTAGAGAATTGGGAGACTAAGGAGGGGGCTTTTAGCCAATATTCGATCGGAGCCGCTAAATTGATGGGAATAGCGGCCAAGACCAAATACCATGCCAGTTTTTCTAGTGCTTCGAGGGGCTGTTCAAAAGATTGAATCAGGATAACCGCGATCGCAAAGAACAAAAAAAACGGCAAGAAGTTAGCCAGCTGTAAAAAAGCTTCTGAACGGTTATAAGCAAAGCTTGAACTGATAAGTAAGCCAGCCCCTAGGAGCATAAACCCCCATTTATACAGCAGAGAAAAAATCTGTTGGCGATGGCATTTGAGTTCTATGCCAATAGTCGCCACCAGACCAGCAAGGCTAAGATACAGAAAATAAGGTAGAAAAACCAAGCTAGTCACAAAGAGGATTTGACTAACGGAGTTCTTTTTAAAGAATTCATTCACAATTTGCCTAGTATGCTCCATCCCCCAGTGTGACCACCCAAATCGTCCGAACCAGTATATAGATATCTAACCAAACTGACCAGTTTCTGACATACTAAACCTCCAAATTAA
>JAKSDM010000162.1 GCA_022360135.1 Pseudanabaenales cyanobacterium
CGAAGCTTCTCCCAGAGGGGTTCGCAATCGCACTTTGCCGCCATCCACCTGGACTTCTGCAACCGGGGTGTCGGTCTCTACGATAGGACTGGGAAAGTCATGCCGTTGTACTAACCGTTGCTGGGTTTTGCGACTGACTCGCATCCCCGTCATGACGGCGACATCTTCCTCGGTATGAGCGTAGCTAACATTGGCGCTGGCCCGCAAGCAACACTCTTCGAGCGCTGGACTCAATCGTTTCCCCTTCTCCACCCCAAGCGCTTGAGCTTGCTCACTGCTGATGGCAAGGTCCCCCAAAATACTTTTTAAGGTGCGGGGATATCCTTCACTGGTTTCTGTAATGCTGCCGATAAAAAACTCCCGATTTGTGGACTGACGTGCTCCTGAAGTTGCTCACGCACGACCTTTTCAATATCCCCTAGATTCGTCATCCGATGTTTGTCGGTATTGGCATAGAGAATTTTGGCGATGACCTGAACATGCTGGTCTAGTTCTTGCCGTTCTTCAGGAGTCATGTCACTACCTCAGGAATTCAACTTTGAACCATTCTCAATTTTCTCTGTAGAAAGTGACATGCTCCCACTGCGGCTCGTATCCTAGCTGAAATTGGCGCAATTGAAAACTTTAATTCGGCTCGACAGTTAGCTGCGTTTACTGGTGTAACTCCTCAAGAAGAACAATCGGGAGAATCTATTCAAGGAAGAGCTCGTTTATGTAAAATCGGTAATTCTCGTTTGCGAAAAGCTTTATATTTTCCAGCTCTCAATGCGATTAAGCGATGTCCTCAAATTCAAATCTTTAGAGAACGTCTTTTAGCCAAAGGCAAGAAAAAAATGGACGTAGTTGGAGCCGTCATGCACAAACTGATTCGAGTCATCTATGGTGTTCTCAAGTCAGGACAGCCGTTTGACCCAGAGAAGTTAATTCCTCAAACTCTGGATGATGCGACTAATGATGACACCTCCAAATTAGCACTTGCTTCTTAGGACTCCATACAGTATCTACGGCGAAGAGCGATCACTATCGGTTGGAGAGTCGCCTTGGAGCAGGCGGGTGAGTACCTGGCGTTGAGGCTGATTTAAGGTAAATTCCATAACTCTTGGAAATATTGAATGCCGGATTCAATCGCTAGGGGAACCAGGGTGTCAATGTCCGTAGGCGTTACAGGCATCGTCAGGCGACCGTCGGGGTCGTTCAGGCGATCCACAATGACACTGCCTAAAAGCTGGATCAGGTAAGGTTGGCGGCGGGTCCAGTGGAGGATGCGATCGACCGCCGCTGGGCTATAAATGTCGGGGAAGTCAGGAATGGGACGGATAATCAGGTCGCGGGCGGCGGAGTCTTTCAGGTAGGAGACGCGCAGGGAGCGGGTGTTAATCAGGTAGTCGCTCCAGTAGGGGGCGAGCTCGTTGGGGGTGTGGGAGCCGCTGAAGAGTAACACCCATTGGGGGCGGTGCTGCATGATGTGGCGCAGGAAATTGAGGGGGGCGCGGCTGGTGCTGGCGACCACTTCTTCCAGGCGTTCGTATTCGTCGAGGCAGAGTAGGAACCGTTTGTCGGGAAAGGTGCGCTCGATTTGGCTGAACCACTGGCGCAGGGCCGGGAAGGGATCTAACCTCAGGGCCTCGGCGTCGATGGCGGGCAGGGTGAGGCGGCGGGGCAGGCGGGCGGCGGCCTCGACCATAAATTGACTGAAGGATTGGGCGACGCCGAAGAGGGTGCTGGCGTCAGCAACGCCCTGGAGGTCTACCCGCAGGGGAATCAGGCTGGAGGGCAGACGGGTGGGCAGGTGCTCCAGGGTTGAACTTTTGCCGGTGCGACGCCCGCCATACAACAGTAAAACGGGCGGGGTTGGGGCTAAGGTCAATTTTTCGATTTCGCCGAACAGATCGGTGCGGCCTTTGAAGCGGTGTTGGGAGCGGGC
>JAKSDM010000185.1 GCA_022360135.1 Pseudanabaenales cyanobacterium
GCAGGCAGGTAAAATCCAGGCGGAAAAATTAGCTCAAAGACTGAGGCAGGAATTTTGGCGACCTTCCCATATTTATTGCAGTCCCCTAGAGCGGGCAGCGCAGACACTAGAGATTCTATTGGCGCCCTACGGAATTGGACCGTCTGCCATCAGCCCCGCTCATTCTGGGGTGGACTTAGCCCCCATTTTACGGGTTGGTAGTGACTCGTCAGCCCACTCGCCTTTGGTCCTCAGGTTTGCTGCTGAATTGCAAGAATTTCAAAACGGCGTCTTTCGCGGGTTAACTTGGGCTGAGGCTAAGGTTCGTTACCCCAATCTTTGCAAAACTTTGGAATCCTCTCTGGACTGGATCCCCATTCCCGAGGCAGAATCATTGCCAGCTGGACGCGATCGCGCTTGTCGGTTTGTCCAACACCTGCTGACCCACCACAAAAATGGAGATGGCCTCTGGATTATCAGCCACAGCTGGATTTTGGAACATCTGATCGCGGTTTTGCTGGGGTGCGATCGCACTTGGAAGATTCAAATTCCCAATACAGCCCTATTCGAGTTCTGGCTAGATCGGTCTCGCTGGCGACAGACGGAGCAAAATTGCTTCAATAGTGAGCTGTGGCGAATCCAGCGGTTCCAGGACTATCAACACCTTGATTAACTTGATTAAATGAATATTTTGCTTAAATCTGCTGTTAGGATGGCAACTAGCTTAGGGTGGCGTCTCATACCACCCGCCCCTCGCCAATTCGCTCATGATCAAGTCCATTAACGATATTTCTAGTCAAGCTCGTCAGGGAAGCGTTGCTGCTATTATTCAGGTTCTCAATGAACAACTTGCAGACGCAGGGATTAGAACCCGCGCCTTCCTGGCTCAAAATAGTCTGCAATTGTTGTGTGAAGCAGCTCAGCCTGAGCAATTAGAGCAAACGGTTGTGGTTGAACGAGTCCGCCAAATCCTAGAATCCATTAGTCCTCGCCATATCCGCAGGGTCAAAATCTATAGTCGCATTGTGCGAGAACACCAGCTGCTTTGGTTGGAGGAAGTCACCCATGACGCTGAAAATCA
>JAKSDM010000768.1 GCA_022360135.1 Pseudanabaenales cyanobacterium
AAGCCGCAGAACTCTTGCTTGCTTGTGCAGTCCTCAATCGTATGACCCACTTGGGTATGCCGGATAGCTATGCCTTAAATTCCTAAAACTCCTTTCTCAAAGGGAGAATAGTGACCAGAAATGATTCACGCAACAAAGCCCAAATACCCTAGAGAACGTATCGTGAGAGGGGATGCCGTTGGGCAACTCTAAAAAGGTCGATAACCACTTGTATTCTTCTTGACCGTAAGTCGCCACTGCCACCATATTGTCGGCTCCTGCCAAGGTGGCTAAGATGCCAATGGCGACAATATCCACTAGCAGATGGTCCGGTTTTCGCTGGGTTCGGGGATCCTCTAAGGTCTTGAGTTCATCGAGAAAAGTGGGTTTGAACGATTTGACACGCGGTGAACAGGAGGTGGGAGGAGAGGGGGCAAACCCTTTAGACATCGCAATCACCCTAGATGAGATGACATCATCCATTCAACCCAACACTAAAACTGTTTTGTCAAGTACATTTGATACAAAATACGTGCAATTCTCCTATGCCATGATAGTAGCGGTTAGGGGTCAGTGGTTAGATTGAAAAGGCGATCTCTAAATCGTTGCATTAGTTCTTTGTGGGAAATCTTGATCTAATAACCCTTTCTGGAAAATCCGGTTAAGGGTTCAGTGGCAAAATTCCAGAAACAGAATGAATTGTTTGCTTGAGTTAGGGTCAGTTTGCGATCGCCCGTGATTACCCCAATGCGATCGCAAATCAGCCCTAACTCCTGGGCTAACGTGCAAATCTTTTCCCAATGGTCTATCCTGATACTCAACAAAAAGCCATAACTGGGAAAGCTCAGGAGCCACTTTTCCAGCGATAATGCCGGGGGACAGGGAATCGCGTCTAAATCGAGCACGGCGCCACACCCCGATGTTTCCAACAGCATCAACGTCGTGCCTAAAATGCCCCCCATGCTGATATCTTTTCCGGCCACACACAACCCTTTTTCCGCCAGGTGGGGCAAGAGATTCAATTTGGTTTGGAGGAAGATAGGTTCCGCCTGAGTTGCGGCATCCCAAAAGGGATAGCGGGGATGGGGTTGGCCGTTGAAATCGGTGAGCAATACCAGGGCATCGCCTGGTCGGGCATTAAAACTGGTGATCAACCTTTTTGCTCGCCCCAAAATGGCCACCGCTAGGGCGTCGTAAGCGCTGTGGCAATTAGTGTGTCCACCCACGATGGGAACGTTGAAGGTTTGGGCGGCGGCGATCATGCCATCCCACAGCGCTTGAGCTGGCTCAGCTGATTGGCTCCAGAGGGCGTCTACCACCGCGATTGGTCGTCCGCCCATAGCATAGATATCACTAACATTGACCAACACGCTACACCACCCAGCGAACCAGGGTTCTGTCTCCACCAGCACGGGCCACATGCCCTCTGCCGCCAAGAGAAGATATCCATCGGCATCGGGGATAGCGGCGCAATCGTCTCCCAAGTGGATCAGGGTCTCGCCATTCTGGGGAAGCAGCTTTTGCGCGATCGCCTGAATGTCTTTTTTCTGTTCAATTCCTAAAGATTGCCGTAATCGCGCCGCTAACTCGGTAAGCATCAGCACACCTGACGCCCCGTCAAGGGAAACGTCGGACGCGGTTCATTGCCTGCCGGATAATAGGCTAAATCTGCCTCCATCCGGTGATGGGGCCGATTGCACAGAGAAATTTCCGCTAGAGATTGCCAATGCAATCGTTGAAAAAAGCGCACATTTTGCAATTGCACGGTGGCCAGAAAGCGATCGCAGCCCCAGGTATTGGCTGTTGTCACTGCTTTGTAAATTAGCCCCTGACCAATTCGCCCCACCCGTCGATAGTCAGGATGGACCCCCAGTCGCCCACCGTACCAGAGGCGGGATTCAGTTTCATAGATACGCACTACCCCCACCACTCGTCTGCCAGCAATGACATGTTGTTCAACAGCGATGATGGGGTAGGCGGCAGCATCAATGTCATCCTGATCATGGTTGGTAAACAAACCCTGTTCTGCAGAGAAAATCGCTTTCCGTAACCGGAAATAGGCCCGAATATCTTGGGGAGAACGAGCTAGCTCAAAGCTATAACGATTTAATGACATCAGATCCCTCTCTTTAACGGCTATTCATATCCACTGCTAATGTTCAAAGGTGGACAGGGCTGAACAGGCGCCACACTTGGCGCAGCCAGCATTCATATCGGCTGACGACATCCCTGCTCGCTGCAACAACGCCCCCACTTGTTGATACAGTGTGAACATAAAGTCGCTGCTGGGAGCCGGATGACTAGCCAGGGGCGTTTCCGCCAGCGGGATAAAGGGGACGACAAAAGGATAGACACCTAGGTTGATCAGGCGATCGGACACCTCCACCAACGTCTCCAAACTATCCCCTAACCCGGCTAATAGATAGGTGCTCACCTGCCCCCAACCAAACACTTTCACGGCCGCGGCAAAGGCGTCAAAATAGTATGAGAGAGGCACTTCCGCCTTCCCTGGCATGATGCGCCGCCGCACCTCAGGGTCCACAGCCTCCAGGTGCATCCCCAGGCTATCCACACCCGCAGCCTTCATGCCTTCAAACCAAACAAAATCATCCGGCGGTTCACACTGAGCTTGGATGGGCAACATCACCCTGGCTTTAATTGCCTGGGCGCATTCGGCCAAATAGGCGGCGCCGCGATCGCGGGTGTTGGGGGTGCCCGTGGTCATGATCATGTGCTTTACCCCATCCAGACGGACAGCCGCTGCCGCCACTTCCGCCAACTGTTCTGGGGTCTTGCGGGCAATGGTGCGATCACCCCGCAACGATTTCTCAATGGCGCAAAACTGACACGCCGTCTCTGGATCGCGGTAACGCATACAAGTTTGTAACACTGTCGTGGCCAAGACATCGTGACTGTGCAACAAGGCAATCTGCCAATAGGGAATTCCTTCTGCGGTCGTTAGACGATAAAACTGGGGTTGCTGAGGAAACTCAATAGTAGCGACCCTGCGTCCCTCTTTTTCTAAACTGGCTTGAGGCCCCTGCCCCTTGACCTGGGCAGTGTAGGGAGATTGGCTGGCCGCTCCAGTGTAGATGGGCGCCATCACGGTTGTACCGGCTACGGTCACCGCCTTGTGGTCTGACGGACCTGCCCCACCGCGACGACCCGCCGCCCCAGTGGATAGACCCATTAACCTCAATCCGTTGGACTGAAGTTCAGTAATTAGATGCTGTTTATCCATAGCGCTAGTAAAAAGATGGGGTGTCCACGTAAGCAGGAAATTTCTGGTGGGCGAGAATACAGAAGTCAGGAGTTTGCTATAGACTAGATTCTGGATTCTGGATTCTGAGTTCTCTCTCAGGGATAATATCCCGCTTTAAGTTGGTGTCCTCGGCGGCTAAGCCAGGGGATAGATCTAGATCTGGGGTCAGGGATGGCATAATCATGGGTTGCCTGGTCAGGGACTGAGGCGCCATGGGTTGCATGACAGACCATGACTGTTGATTAACCTGGAGTTGGAGTAAATCAGGACGGGCGTAGTGCCCCACCGAGTCCATCATGCGCTTGCGTTTGGTGATCAGGGAAAAATCTAAGTCGGCGATCGCCATCCCTTCTCCTTCCACTACGGGCGTGCAGAGCGGAACGCCTTCGGGACTAATAATGGCGGTGTAACACCCCCCACTCAACATCTTCTGCAATGCTTCATCAGTCGTAATCTGCTGCTTTTGCTCGGGGGTCAGCCAGCCAGTGGCGTTCACCACAAAACACCCCGCCTCCAGGGCATGGTGGCGTACGGTCACTTCTATTTGATCGGCAAAAATTTGCCCCACCATGGAGCCGGGAAACTGGCTGCAATGAATCTGCTCGTGCTGCGCCATTAGGGCGTATCTTGCCAAGGGATTGTAATGCTCCCAACAGGCAAGGGACCCGAGTCGCCCCACTGCTGTATCTAACACCGTTAGTCCAGCTCCATCCCCTTGTCCCCAAACCATGCGTTCATGGTAGGTTGGTGTAATCTTTCGGCGTTTCAGCGCCAGGGTTCCGTCCGCATCAAAGATCAATTGGGTATTGTAGAGCGAGCCGCTGTCCCGTTCATTAATCCCCAAGACCACCACCATCTCATAGGAATGAGCCGCCCGACTAACCGCATCCACGACAGCGCCGGGAACCGCCACCGCCTCCTGATACAGCCGCATGTGCGCTTGCCCGATTAAAACTGGGGGATGCACAAAGGAAAAATAGGGATAATAGGGGACGACGGTTTCTGGAAAGACGATCAACTGCACTCCCTCTTTGGCGGCTTGGGCGATCGCATCCAACACCTTTTCGGTCGTGCCGTCACAACTGAATAGGACTGGACTGATTTGCGCCGCCGCCGCCCGAACTGTCTTAGAGTAGTCCATGATTATCGCTGAGTTATCGCCTAGCCATCGCCTAGTGGAGGGGAATCCGCTCTGTGCTACGTCGTCCAAGTGTCGAGGATGAATGCGCCATCCTTGCGATGCATCAAGATAATATCCAAAACATCTAAGGGGTTAATAGGGCGAATACCGGGGATGAGAGACGGTTCACCATGTCCATAAAGCGCTTGTAGGGCAAAGCGGCAAGCGTAAACTTTGCCGCCTTCTTCCATCACCTTTAGCAACTGGTTATTCATGGCGAGATGGCCGGGGAACGCCTCATCGCCAACTTTAGGGAATCCACGCTGTACCCCTAGAGTCACTCCAGGACCATAGAGCAGCACAGAGGTTTCAAACCCTTTGCGGATTAGACGGGTAGCTTGCAACAAGTTCACCAAACCGATAGATCCTTCAAAAGCGACCGTGTGGAATGTGACCAGAGCTTTTTCACCGGGTTCCGCTTGAACATCAGGAAAAACTTTTTCTTCGTAATCAACAAAGAAATCACCGGATTTATGAGCAGGCGTGGTTACTTCAGGCATGAATCAACGTCCTTAATAAAGCATTCTGGAGATGCCGAATTGGGTTGCAGGCATCATCCCTTCAGCAAGGTACGAGGGATAGAAAGGGCTTCCTGTATCAGGCAATACCAAATATCAATGTCTATTGCAAGTAATAGGGGCACCGTCTGGTTGGACGATAATCCCTGAAGTTTAAGGGTGTTACCTATCGAAAGTGATAGGTTGATTAGTGACTATTTCTGATTCTGAAGGATGCCTAGGAAATAGATGAGCGGGGACTGGCGCACTTGACGGCGAGCACGACGGTTAATTGACCCTCGCGCGATGATCTGGTGATTTATCTCGCCTGCGCGACAGTATTTAATAGCAAGGTGCGGATTCAGAGTTTGGGCGTCGAGGCTAAACGCTACAGCGGGAAACTGATGAAATATACCGGGAAACAGCATTGGCAAATCACAGCCGACCCGGTGACTTTGCCCAAGAATTCTACTAGGTATGTAATCACCAAGATAGGGGGTTTTAAGTATAAGCCAGCCGGCAACTCTTATGGATTAAGAAATTGGGTTGAATGTGGAAAAACATCCTGAATAATTTGCGTCTTGTGATTCAACCATTGATATCCTTTAATCTCATCAAACCCTGGTTTAAAGTCTTTTCAATTTCAGAGTTATCCTTAGGATTTTCGACCCTGATTACAATTATGAATCTCTCCTTCATTCAGCAACGTCCCCATCTTTGATTCCTCAAACTTCATCTCTAGACATTCCAATATCTGAGGAAGAATCATTATTGGCAGCTTAGAGGACCGTTCTGAGGGACGATTACGCAATTGATTGGGATCAACTGTTGCAAAATATCTCTTGCCAAGTCTGGCTCTCTTTCATACTGATTTCATTGGTGGATAGTATAGTGAAAAGTAATGTCACTAGAACTCTGAAGTGAGTTTTATGGTGAATACTTCATTAATGGATATTTGTTCATAGGTATTTAGGCTAATACTGCAAGTATTTCCGGTTTGTCTAAATCCTCACTTTAAACATCAGGGTGTTCGACTCAATACGATGACTATGAGAGACCCCGAGGCTAAGCATGAACAATAGTTTTGTTGGATATAAAAAAATCGGTGTTCTTTTTTTGCTTGCTGCTTTGAGTGTTGGTGATGGTTCCAGCGCCTCTTCTGTATCTGGATCCCCAGATGGAGGCTCAGGCTATGATTTAACGACAGCCGAACAGGCGCGCGCAGATTTTTACGACGACTTTGTGGCCAAAACGCTGGTGCGTGGTGCGCATGTTACGCCAGTATTGGCCCCTATCAAGTGGTCTAATCTTGGGGTCGATGGGTTTGCGGGGCGCATTGCTGAATTGGATTTAAGGACTGAATTTATAGCAGCGGATACATCAGCAAAAATGCGGCGGGCGATAGTTAAATTAAACAACGCCAGAATGGATCGCCATATTGCATCTAGGTTAAAAATTCTCCGAGTTGCACCGATCAAGTTCTATCCGGATTTTTCTGATGAAGCCAATCCATTCTTCTTTGTTGCCAATATGGATCAATCGGTCAGTGATCAGGGTGTTGCCAGAGGCGATAGATTATTGGCTATTAACGGTATCAACACTTCCGAATATATCGACAGACTATCGCCTTTTTTACGTTTTTCTACGACACGGCATATGCTGGTGACGGAAGCGCCTCGCTATCTATCGGCACGGGATGCCGGAGTGATTGATTCCAGCTTGTACCAAGGTAAAAGCGATAATACCGTAACGTATACCCTTGAAAGTTTTGCCGATAACAATACATATGACATCACTTTGCAGTACAACTTTGCCAATGAGCGCGATGTTTCCTGGTTAGATCCGTTCATTCTCGAGCTGGATCGGGAAGATTTCGCATCTGACGAAATGGCGTATGAATCCCAGTACACAGCACTGGGATTTACGCAAATATTCGATACACATAAGGATGCTGCTTTGTATGTGAATCATGCGGAACAAATGGCATTAATTGAATGGTACGATTTTGACGATACGAGGGAGACTGTTCAAGATTTGATTGCTGCTGCATTGGCTGAGGGGATTTTGGATTATGATTTGATTGTCGATGCAACGCACAGCGGCGGTGGTAACTCCAGTGCACTTTTGGTACAGATCTTGGCTTCGGAAGCATTTAAAACCACGTTTGGCAATGTGCGCACGGATGATATCGCCTTTGTCAATGCAAACAAGGCCAACCATGGTAGCGACGTAGAAGCCTGGATTCAACAGGCGTTGGATGGGGGTGCGTCGTTTACTACTAACGAGCCCTTTAAGCTGGAATTTTTTCCACAGGGTGGTAATGGCATAATGGAGCCTGCGGAGAAACGTTTTACTGGTAACTGGAGTCTGGCAAAAAACATATGATCTGACTGCAAAAAAAGACCACACCGTAGTAACTTCAGGCAATAGAAGAATATTTGCCCAGTGGTGTAGTCATGATAAAAACCATTATCCGCCCTAGCGACGCCTTAACTCTC
>JAKSDM010001653.1 GCA_022360135.1 Pseudanabaenales cyanobacterium
ACAGCAAAGGCTATAGCGATTAGCCCCCAGGTAATGACAGCGTAAATGACGCCTAATCTTTGCTGCTTCTGAGGTGTATCACTTGCCGCATAGGACATCTGGATATCTTGATTCATAGGGACCTTAGCCTCAGTAGGCAAAAGTTCACCGGAACGAGAAAAGAAATCCTTGAGATTGCCATTAGTGTAAGACATGTCAAAATCTCCTGTAATTCCCTGCAGCACCAATATAACGTTTTATTTCAAAAATGGGGGGCTAACTTGAAATTAAAAATATCTATGGTATATAAGATTACCCATGATGTGAATACTCTCAGATGTTGGCGATCTAACTCCAGACGGTAATTCCCCTGCCAGTCTTGTCTAGCAGAGCTGAACATTTGACTGGGGCGCCCGAACTAGTGGTTGAGGTACTCTCCCCCGGAGAGAAGAATGTGCAGCGTGACTGCCAGCTCAAGCTCAAGCTTTATTCCCAGCAGGGTGTTCAGGAATATTGGATTGTTGATAAGGATTTACGCCAGGTACAAGTTTACCGTCGGGATAATGCGGTGTTGACCCTGGTGGTAACGCTTCAGCATACGGATGCCCTGACCTCGCCACTCCTCCCCAATTTTTCCTGTCCATTAGTGAAAATCTTTCGCTAATGCTAGCTTCCAAATCCTTACAAAAGGTAGAGATACTTACCGGACTGTACTCTAACCTATATAGACTAAAAAATACTCCCTAAGGTTACTATCTAGACCTAACAATCCTTCTCCAAAAATAGGGGGATGAGTCAACCAAATAGGATCTTTTATACAGCTTGATATAGCCTAACAGTTAACTCTATAGTGTGCTAATTCTACAGTATGCTCTAGCTTATAAAGGTAGCTTTACTGGTGAAAAAGCCAAAGTAAATCGACTGCTGCGAGGGAGCTTATGACAATCATCAATACTGAGGACGCCATCTCCAATAACGGGATGCATATATCCACACAATATTAATAACCTATCGCGCTGCCAGTATGAAACACTAGGTAACGTAGATGAAGAAACTCAGGAAATGCAACCGAGGTGTCATTCTCACCCTCGTCGGTCGGCGGAAATTTCAAGCGGCCAAAAGTAAAGCAGAATTATTCCAGACTTGCATACTGGTATAATGCCTACTAGTGATCGCCGGAAATCTATTTTTCTTAGTGATAGTGCATAGCATATGAGATTCTTGAAAAGCTAGAACAATCAGTCTGTAGAGTTTCAAAAATGGCTTCGTAAACATTTCATTCTATTAAGTTACCATCCTTCAAAAGATTCTCCCAGTTTAACATTAGGACAAATACAAGATGATAAATTTAAAGTAGAAAAAGGTTTCATTTTTGACATGGCTACAAGTATTTTAGATAGTTATGGAGTAAAATAAGGTGATATAAATGCATATTGATCTGGAAAATTTATTCATATTATCACCAAAGCATACGGCTATAGTAAAAGAGGTAGAAAATTATTTCAGAGATGAATTTTCAAAAATAAAATTTGAAGAGGTATTATTTCCAAAAATAATGTCTAGGAAAATGTCGTCTGAATTGAAGAAATTATCCCCTAGACTTACAGAGGAATGGGATAAAGAACTTGCATATCTCTGTCTTCATAAAAATGAAAAATTTGAGGATACTGGATACCGATTTTGCCATTGGCAATGTGAACCATTTTATTTTTATCTTCAAAGCTTGCCTTCATTATAT
>JAKSDM010001339.1 GCA_022360135.1 Pseudanabaenales cyanobacterium
AGTGATTGAAGCAAACGTGCAACGAAGGGCAATTAGAAAATTTTGGGCTCTTCAGGAGAAAGTATACTAATTTTCAGCTCAATTCCTTGAAAGCCTTATCATGATAAATTTTCAAGGAGTAAATGACTCAAAATGCCTGTTTGAAGCAGGAAACCTTGCTTAGCAAAGAATAAAAGGATTTTCAGCCCTGAATCGGCATATGTAGACCAGAAGAGCTAACAACACAAATTCCTAGCTCAGAAAGTGCATTTGTGAGGAATGAGTAAGTGATAAAAACAAACATTTGGCCCTAGATTCCTTGCTTATCATCAGCTTACTGATAAATTGCCACAGAAGGGGGTTCCATTATTTGTACAAGCTGAACCTCCATAAATTCGTCAAGAATAGTTACATATAGCAGTCCTAAATCAGTCGTAAATCTGATAAAACGGGGATGATTTTCAAATAATTGCAAGGCTCTAAAAAGCCTTTTGCATTTACAAATCATCTAGTACTGCTATGTTTTCTGCGGCTATTTTAAAAAATTTGCACCTTAAAATAATCATTGCTAAGACAATTATTTTGTCGCAAAAGATAGCAGTTAATCAAAAAATCATCACATAAATTGAACACATTGATAGTTAGCAGTTGGAGATAAAACTGCGATATTGGCAATGCAATATTTGTCGCAGAATAAGTCTTGTTATGATACCTAATAAACTCATTATATTTACAGAAAATTGATCATTATATTTTTTTTTAGATGCTCTGGGAAGATGACACCAATTTGAAATGAAGTAGAACATAATTGAAGAGTCTTCTACCGGAAATGATTGAATCTCTTCTGTTGGAATTGAGAGGTACTTATGCACACAGCTTCAAACAATAACTTTGACGTTTCAAACAATAACTTTGACGGAAACAACAAAGCCGTTTTTCAAGATAGCCTTAAGTTTGATCTCACGTCCAAGTTAAACATCACTGACACGTCTGTAGTTTTCAACAACACCATTTACAGCTCCTATAGCACCTACAGAGATATTCGAATCGATGACAGGGACGATGATACCCGTAAAATTAAGGGCACTAACAAAGCAGATAATATTCAGGGCACTAAAGCCAATGAGAAGATTTGGGGTTTCAATGGAAACGACTACATCCATGGAAAAGCTGGCCATGATTCAATCTATGGCGGCAAAGGGGATGATGATCTCTATGGCGGATTAGGAAACGACTACATAGAGGGTGGCGCAGGCCGAGATTGGATCTACGGCGGCAAAGGGGATGACGACCTTTTTGGCAATCAGGGGGATGATGATCTCTTTGGTGAGGCTGGTAATGATGACCTGTGGGGTAATCGCGGTAACGATTACCTAGGGTGTGTTTTAAAACTACAACCACATCATGATGGAAGCTAGAGTCATCATGGCAAGGTAGTTTTCAGCCATCTTCTCGTAGCGAGTGGCAATGCGACGAAACTGCTTTAAGCGATTGATACAACGCTCAACCTGG
>JAKSDM010001089.1 GCA_022360135.1 Pseudanabaenales cyanobacterium
CAGTCGATTCCAAATAGACGTTGAGTTTCTTGAGGATTCTGATCAATATAATCTGATATAAAGCTCATGTTGGTAGAACACACAAAAGGTATTTTTCATCTCCACCTTATAACAGAATTTCTATTTTGGAGATGTCTATTTATCGATTAACATCGTGACAGATCGTATTATCGATGCCTACTGTGATGAATTTCTCTCGCAGCCTGGGTATCGGGCAATACTGTTAAATGCCAACTTCTCCCCTAATGCAAGGACAATTATTGAGAATATCAACTGGGAGATTGAAACCTACTTTGAGGCGTTGTTCGCCACTCGTGCGCCTGAGATGGAACTGGACCAACGGAAGTTGATTGCAAGGGTAAGTGTTAAAACTTGCTGTGTTCTTGAGTTTGCTTTTTCAGAAGCCGATGATGCCTTGAGAGAAAAGTTAAGAGCAGAAGGTAAAAGACTTCTAGCAGCTTATTTGCAAACTTATTTTCCAGCTCCATAATTCTCAAATCTTGCAACAGTCTCACAAATCGCACCCGGTCTGGCTGTTGAGCCTGGATAGATCGAGGGTGTGATGTCTGAACGGCGATCGCTGGCGCTGGGTGGTACTCTGTCAATGGGCGATTGTCAGTTTGTGGCAATGCTTCTTCTACATTACAGATGGGTTGAAGGTGTATCCGAATTACATTCCAGATGGGGATCAGATCGTTTGTAAGACCTACATGAGTCGGGTTGAGGGGGAAAACACTCGATTAAGACCCTATCTAGCTCGTTTACATCGCAAGACTCCATGCTATTCGAAGTCAATTGAAATGCTGAAAAATTCGATTCGACTATTAATTCATTACCTTAAGTTTTGGGATGTACCTGTTCCACCAAGACAGGCGCCTGCATACCTATAGTTCATCCCTTAAATCAGCAACGCCCTGCTTGAGAATTTCGGCTCGATTCGCCATAGTGGTAGATATTTTCCATGTGTCCCCAGGTGCTCGTTAAGTACTCGGCCCAGCCCGAGCTGCTTAGACAAACCAATAATTACGGGTATATCATCGATCTGTTCGTGGACAATTAGGGGTAACTCTGTCATCAGCCACTCAATACTATAAAACCTATTTTCAAGGTGAGCAGATTGGTGTAAGACTACACTATCCGGGCTGAAATGTAATTTGGGAAAGTCCGAAAATATTTACGCGAAACCACAATTATTACACATTTTATAATTGCTAGTATTGATATTGTCAATGGCCTTTCTTGCCTTAAGTTGCTATTCTCATATGTGGAGACTGTTACTACTCTGTCAATCAACCTTTAGTAGATAGAAATCCCTTGAAATAATCTACAAAAGTTTATACAGTATCCATTCAGAAATTCCTTGACTGAGTACTACCCTCATATTTTAAGTAATGAAAACATAAGGAGGATGCAATTCGAGTTTCCAGCACAGGTATTTATCCTGATCTCCAGGATGTATACACCTATTACAATCGAGGCAATGCTCGCTTTAAATTGGGGGATAAACAAGGGGCGGTTGAGGATTACACCCGAGCCCTTTATCTTAGCCCTAATGACGTAGATACTTATTACAATCGGGGCAATGCTCGCTTTGAACTAGGGGATAGACAAGGTGCCATTGAGGATTACACCCAGACCACGAGGTTAGCTCCTGATTTTGCTAAAGCCTATGTCAATCGGGGTAATGCTCGCTTTGAACTGGGGGATAAACAAGGCGCGATTGAGGATTATAACCAAGCGCTCTGTCTTAGTCCTGATGACGGTGATACTTACTACAATCGGGGCAATGTTCGCTTTCAGTTGGGGGATAAACAAGGCGCGATTGAGGATTATACCCAGACCACGAGGTTAGCTCCTGATTTTGCTAAAGCCTATGTCAATCGGGGCAAAGCTCGCTTTGAGCTGGGAGATAAACGCGGGGCCATCAAAGATTATAATCAGGCTCTCCGATTCAGCTCTAGCGACGAGATCGCTTACTATAACCGAGCGATTGTATACTTTGAGTTGGGTTATAAAGAAGAAGCCACTAAGGATTTCATCAAAGCTATTCTGCTGAGTTGTCGTCCGTTGTCCTAGCTTCCCCCCGGATCCGATTCAGTCGATATCACCTATTTGTAGGCTAATCTTGAGCGGAGTCTTAAAGCTTAAGGCCACCATGATTTTCTGATAGTGGGCGTTGCTGATCCAGGGGATGGATTAAGGTCTGTAACCTTTGATAACTCATTCAAAATCATCCCACAATTAAGCAACTCCTGATTTTCTGATAGTGCGATTCTGCGCTATGGACTCAATCTTTGAACGTCTAATCCTGCCTGTTCGATTACACGAGTACAGCGTCTCGGGTCAGCATCTCCCAGGTAAAGTTTCCGTTTAAGCTTGTGGCCGATAGCGAGGATGCCTGGGATGGG
>JAKSDM010001522.1 GCA_022360135.1 Pseudanabaenales cyanobacterium
ATGGTTAAGTATTTCGAGATTTATTCGGGTAATTAATAAATCAGTTGGACTTTTATAAGAAATTTTATTTGTATCAGGGAATAATCTTCTAACTTGATCTTTTAGTGTGCAAAAAAGAACTTTGAATTTCACATTCATTTTTTAATTATAGCACGCTATTTTGATAAAAATAAAGCCGATTGCGGATAGTATTTAGCAGACGGATAAAAGAGCCAACTGGCTAACCAATTAAATGTGGCGATCGCCTTATCTAGCAGCCATAATAGAGAAGTCCGGACCGTACTTTGGAACTCCTTTTGCACTGAGACAGTGTTTACTAAAACTTTTGTGCAAGCGCAATGCAAATACCATTTCATCCCTAAAATCTAAGATTTTCTGGCTCTTGTAATGGGTCGGGAAAACCTCAATATGCTCAAAGATAGAGCCAGTCGGCTTTAGTGGTGCAGTCGCCTTTTTTGCTTCTAAGCATGAGCCGCTTGAACGATTCAAAGCAGCATGACTTGACTAGAGAGGATTTTTTCATGGCAACAACAGCCGTTGTCTTATTTTTTTCTGTGATTCAATCTCTATTTGGCATGGGATTGTTAGTGTTTGGAACGCCGACAATGCTATTGCTGGGGTTCGATTTCGATCATACTTTGGCGACTCTTCTGCCGCCGTCTATTGTGATTAGCTCATTACAATTGTATAAAGATCGCCAAAACATCGATCGTAGAATGGCAATAAACTTTGCTACATTCTGTTTGCCTTTTGTAGTCTTGACTTTGAGCTTTTATCTATACACAAAAGTCAAGCTTAAGCTGGAGTTTGGGGTTGCAATTTTCTTGTTGGTTTCTCTACTGTTGCGGACAGCGCCTGCCTTTGAAAAATGGATGCAACAGCTTATTTCTAGTTTCCAAAAACCTTTTTTAACTATTATGGGGGTTGTACATGGTTTCACTAATATGGGGGGAGCGCTACTCTCAGTTTTTGCCAGCAGCCAATACACAAGCAAGGAAAAGGTGCTCAATTGTGTAGCCTTGTGTTATTTATCTTTTGCTGTGGTCCAGACTATTGTGCTCATAATCTTTGAACCTCATCTCTTCCAACCTGAAGTTGCCCTTTTGAGTTTAGCCGCTGGCGCCATTTACCTGACTTTAGGGCGGTTTTTGTTTACCAGCACCTCACAAACTTTTTATAAAAATCTATTCTCTGGCTTTATGTTTATCTATGCCGCCCTCTTGATTTTGAAAGGGTTTGG
>JAKSDM010000953.1 GCA_022360135.1 Pseudanabaenales cyanobacterium
AGATGTTCAATGAAAATCCGTGAACTTGAAATGACACGGTTTTCTTCTTTTTGAATCGCTGTCAATTCTCCATTCTTAGGTTTCTTGTGCGGAGTCAAAATGTTCTCCTCTCCGATATATGCTTTATCACCTTCAAAAAGTTGTTGTTCTGAGAAATTATTCTGTTGAACTCAAAACAGAGTGATGTCACTCTCCGGTTCTCTTTTGCCAACTATCATATTGATAATATCATTACCTTTTGGTAATCCAATTACCTGGTTTTTAGCAAGATTCCCACAAGATTGCCTAGCCCTCCAAATAGCCTGAGACGCGATAAGCGCACCCAAGTGATCTGCGCGATCGCCATATACCTGACAAATCTCTCGGCCTCGTTTCTGGATGTCATCAGCTAAAAACTGGGGCATAATCGCCTTGACATAGTAGCCAAGACCTAGAACCCAGCATAAACTCTGGTTTAGGAACCTATACCTGGAAACTCCAGCTCCCTCATATACACTGCCAACTATCCGCTTATCAACACTCAACCTGCGAGCAATTCACACTGTCCATAAATGCGATCGCACCACTGCTGAGCGAGAGTCGCGACCTCCTGCCGTTGGTTCTCATTCGCCCATAAATCCGACCAGCTCAATTTCCATCGGCTGAGCAAGCGCTGGAGGTCTACTAACTCAGATGCGAAGGTCAAATCAGTCTCTAAGTCAATACCGGGCACAGTCCACTCAATGAAGAATTGACTCTCTCTGACCAAGTGTTGTGCAATTGACTCATCTGCTCCACTAGTAGCAAGGATTTGAATCCGGGTCAGATTCAAAGCGAGACTATCCAGTTGAGTCGCCCGATTAGCTCGAAGATAATTAGCTTTAAGAATGTCCCAGTTTATTGCCATTGAACGTTGCCTAAAAGAGAGTGTACGATCTGGCCAATTTGTTCGCGCAAGGTGGGGGCCTGAATCTCCATTGAACGATTATCAGCACTAGGGCGAATATTGATAATCGACTCGTACCCTACTGTTTGATTGATAGGATGCCAATCAGCTCCCCAAACGTTAGCCTGTCTACTGCCATCTCTCAATAAAATCTGCTCACAGTCTGCATGAAGCTCTCCACCTCCTGCTAAAATCCTGCGTTCGACATCTACAGCCAGTTTAATATAAACGCCTAAGGCTTCTAGCATTTGACGCATTTGCTCAGGCGTAGCGCGGCTACGAATAACATGAATCATAAATTAGCAGTCAAGGTGATAGTGCAATCGTATCATTTCACTTTCCCTCCATCCTCCCCTCTCTGTCCTCATTCCTCATCCCAAAATCCCTTTTCCTCCGCCCTTCGCCCTCCCCAAGCGTCAGCGTAAACCTGGTTCCTAAACTCCGATTTAGGAACCAACCCCTGGAAGCTGGAGCTCAGACACGAGATAATAGAACCTGCTCGTGGTGCGAGATAATGCGATTAAACGCGAGGGGGGTGATCTGCGCGATCGCCACATACCTGACAAATCTCTCGGCCTCGTTTCTGGATGTCATCAGCTAAAAACTGGGGCATAATCGCCTTGACATAGTAGCCAAGACCTAGAATCCAGCATAAACTCCGATTTAGGAACCAATCCCTGGAAGCTGGAGTTCAGACACGAGATAATAGAACCTGCTCTTGGCGCGAGATAATGCAATTAAACGCGAGGGGGGTGATCTGCGAGATCGCGATACACTTGTCAAATCTCTTGATCCCGTCTCTGGATATCATCGGCTAAAAACTGGGGCGTAATCACCTTGACATGACCGCCAAAGCCCAAAATCCAGCGCTTAAAATCGACATCATGGGTAAGCGTCCACTTCGGTAAACAAACCTTGAGGCAATTTGGAAACTTGGGATCATCCGTCTTAGACAAACCTGTTCCCCAGGTACAGTCCATAACTCGCCTGATAAAGTCTGATCAGATTGCGCCGAGCTTTGGCCTGAACCGTTTTGTTGAGGCTACTTAGCTACCTTTATAACCTGCTTTGTAATAATTAATACTACCCATTGCCTGTAAGCAAAGAATTTTAGCGATCGCACCTAATTCTTTACCGACAAATGTTCAGACAACACTGTTTGAGCGCGATCGCCTAATCGCCTGACATGGAATGATGGTGTGATACGCCTGTCAAAATCGGTTGGAGCCTTTATTTTTTTAGGTTTTCAACGCATCGACAACCACAGTCTTTACATTCATGCCCCTCTGTTGTTGGACTGATTGAGTAAATTTCTCCGAGTTTAATCCGAAATTAACCAAAGACATCCTGAAGATTACCTGCAACCAGAGAAAAGGTTGCTTATGATGGAACAAATTTTACCTGCGGTCTATAGTGCGATCGCAGCTCCCAGCCTAGCTAAGCTCCCACAGTCTATCCGTTGAGGCGCCCTCGTGACTGATGCAGCTAATCTTAGAGAAAATTTCTATTCTCGCAAGCTTTACGCATTTCTACGGTCTGCTGGCATCCAGCATGAAGAGATTACCGGCTTTAACCTGCATTGCCTCCAAAACCATTTATTGACCCTAGGCAATTGGTGGGATACGAGCGATGAACAACAAGCTGACGGTATTGGACAGCAAATTATAGACATCGCAGCCTCTTCAGATCGGGTTAACCTTCACGCTACCAATCACCAAAGACCCAGCATCTCTATTCGCCACCCCATCAGCGGTGAGTCTGGCACTGTTGATCCACTCCCTTCGATTCCAGATATTGGCCGTATTCCTGAAGATATTCGCAACGAAGCTGACGCCCAAAAGGTGTTCTGGTGGTTTTGGCGTTTCTATCCGGAACTCTGGCTCAATACTCAGGATGAAACCCTCTCAGATGGTTTGCTTTATCCAGCTCATCGAGTCTTGCCCGACTGCCCACTCCATAGCCACCAGGCCACTGTTTCGGCTCTCACAGGGTCACTGTTCCCCAATGGCTGGCAGAAAGAGGAACAACCTTCTCACCCTTATTTGTTGATCTTCACCTTTTCACCCATCCAAGACTTCATCAAAGCCTCACGTAAGTAGGTAGGCAAAATTAATTACAGAGAAAAGCCGCTGAAACCACTTGAATATAGTCACTCAGGCTGTAAATATTTTTGCACAGGCACTTAAGTTTCTGGATTTTTGGGCAGGCTCGTATCTGCTGCATTACCTCAGCGCCCGCCTCTGCTGGCATATTGCTCTGGAGTATGGTCCTGATGCATTGATTGTGCCGTCGCTCTGGGGGCAAGACATCATTGATGCTTTCTTCTTAGAGGAAAAATATCCCGACTTCGCTGCTTTTATGCAGAGGGACATAGAGCTAAACAAATTTTGTGAAATTCATCCAGTTGCGGAACGTTTCAATCATAAAGAATCGAATAGCCTCAGCACGGCTGGATTCCCAAACGTCATTACCACGCTGGTTCCTGGTTTAGGCCAAGCCAAGCAGCTGGGGAATGACTTAGCCAAGAAATTGCGGAACGAATGGATTGAAATTGGGGAGAAAGTTCGAGATCACATTCGAGCTACTGTTGGGCGAGAAATCACTCAGTCTGCCAGTAACTGGAATAGCTTAGGGCAGGAAGTGATTTCGAGCCTAGCCCTTGCTCGACCTCAACGAGAGACTTTAGTTCAGTACTGGACAAAATTTGGTGAGAAGGTTCGAGCAGAAATTAGGAAACTGAAAGAGAATAAGGCGTCAAACTCAGACCCCAAAGAGCGGGTAGTAACCAACCAAGAAAGACACGACATTTTTAGGCGAATCCTGGATGAGGATTTCAAGGATCGTATGTCATCACAACCGAGTTTGTCCCTTCTATCACCTTATTTGCACGATCTCCGAAAATGGCTCTTAGAGGCCAATTGGGAATGGAACGAGATTTGGAGCCAACAGCTTACTAACAGTTGGGAGCCCTATTGGTCCGCTGTTCCTTTAGGAACACCAAATCACTGTCTAACAATTTCTCAAACGGATGACAAGTTCGTTGATTGGAAAAATGCTCAGCAGAAACTCTCCCAAGCTTGGTTAGGCATTCCGAGCAAGGCTGAAGAAGCATCATTCAATACTTTTAATGTCGGAACGTGGTGGGGTAGTTTCCAGCAACGTTTACGCATCGCTATCCAGGCAGTGAAAAACACACGCACCTGGAATATTCCTGTAGCCCCCGGTGAGCGATCGACGATTTCGGGTCAATACAGCGCCGTTCACCCAAACTTGAACTACCGCGTTGTCAATCGTCGTGGCGAAGACCAGGACTTTCGAGAAGGGGGAGGATTGCCTGAAGGCTCAATGAGGTTGTTTTGGCTGTTGATGTCGAAAGCCTATCCCGGACTTTTCAGCGGCTCTGAGCGACTGAATGCACTGGAGCTGACCAAGCGAATGGCATGGCAATTTGGCGGGGTGGCCAAGAAGTTGGGCGTTGAAACGACAGTACCGTCTCAGAAACTTGATGACGAGGATATCCGAGCACTTAACCTCGAAGACAACGCGCAGTCTGAACCTGTCGATTACGAACGGCTGATCCGTTTTCCTAATCTGAGTTCCATTGCTGCAGCTCGATTTGTCCACGATGCAATTGCTCAAGAAAATCTAGATCCCCAGAAACCCAGAAATTCTCCACCACGGCGCTACTGGAAGGCGCTTGCGGATGCTGTCAGGGTTGAATTAGGAGATGAAAATAAGCAAGAGATGAGACGGAGATTGGCCTCGCGTACTCGCTGTCGCGCCTTTCAGGTTGCTAAAACCGATCAAGTCATCAATCGAGAGCAGTTCCCCGGACGAAACTTCAATGGCGTTATGTTTTCTGGCAAGTGGTTAGCAGATGACATGGGGCTCGAAGAACGACAAGATATTGATAGAATTCGTCGAGCTGTTCAAGCTGCTCATCAAAAAGCTGGATTTAGTGATGGTAGCCCCTCCGATTGGTGGGTAGTGGTACTGGCTGATGGTGACGGCATGGGACAATACATCTCTGGCAGCAAGTTGGAGAACTACGAGAAATATCTGGTTGATGTTGATACTGCCCACTTTAGCAATGAGATTACGGAAGACTATCGCAAATTGCGTGAGGAAACCAAGAAACGAATGGGACCGGCGACCCACATTGGCCTAAACCGCGCTCTGCTTGATTTTTCCAATCGACTGGTTCCCTACCTTACCGAAAAACGCTTTTGCGGCAAGGTGATCTACAGCGGCGGGGATGATGTGATGGCGGTGTTGCCCTTGGAAGATTTGCCAGAGTATCTGCGATCGCTCCGCGCCGCCTGGAGTGGAGATAAAGACCCCTACGCCAAGCAAGATTCCATTTGTGAATTCAACGTTTCAAATGGTCAGTTTGCTGAAGTGACCACCAGAACCGGATATTGGTATCCCAGCTTTAAGGGTGACACTGAGGCTGATAAACGTGAAAGTCACAAACAAAGTGGATTGCCCTATCGGCCTCTGTTCACAATGGGTAAAACGGCCACCATGAGTATGGGAGTGGTAATTGCCCACAAAACCGTGCCACTGCCAACGGTGTTGGAAAACTTGTGGGTGGCGGAGGGCGATCGCGCTAAAAAGATGTATGGAAAAGACGGCATCTGTTTCCGGGTCATCTATAGCGGCGGTAATACCTTGGAAGCATTGATGAAAGGCCATTTACTGGATGGCTGGTGGTATATTGCTCAACAGTATCAGGGTGAGCAGGATTCCTATCAAGATAAACTTAGCCCGATGCTCTACCGTCTGGCCGAAGAATTGCCAAAACGAGTTGATGTGAGCCAGCCAGAGTTATTTGCTCTGGCTGCTCAGGTAATCATGAATCGGCGGGATGAGGATCGCAAGATTGCGAAGATTGAACCACACATTAAAGAATGGTTGGACAACTGGGCGCAATGGGCTCAGACTGCCGCCCAATCCGCACCGGATAAACTGGGCGCCACTTCAGATGATTTAGGCTATCTGCTCCGATTCACTGCTTTTTGGGTAGACAAAATGGTGCAGCGTCAGAAGTGGAAGCAAGCATCGAGCGCTGCCCCCAATGGGTCGCCAGAGTTAATGACTGCGGTGAGGTAAAGTGATGCAGTGGTTTAGAATTACACCGCTTGATGTGCTGCTGTTTCGAGAAGCAAAGCCGTTTAGTCCGGGTGAAGGAGCTTGGGCCAAGGGGTTATTTCCGCCAATGCCGATTACGGTGTTTCAGGCGATGCGATCGCTGCTGGGACATCGGGAAAATGGTCATCTCTCAACTGAAACTGAACGCAAGCAGGCTCGAAACTTAGAATTTCTGGGGCCATTCCTACAAGACCCAGATGGTAATCTCTGGTTTGCCACTCCCAAAGATTTGGTCGGAGTTCGCACCCGTCACTCAGCAGAAGAGGAAGAGCCAAAACCGGATCAACAACAAGCGTCTGATCAGTGGGAAGTGCTTCGACGTTTAGAGCCTTACAGCCCTGAGGATGATGGTTATGCCTTTGGCTTTAGCACGGCTCCTATGGTTTCGCCGAAGTTGGAGAGCCCGGATCAATATGTCTGCGGCAAAC
>JAKSDM010001433.1 GCA_022360135.1 Pseudanabaenales cyanobacterium
GAGCGATCTCATTGGTTTCTTGGCTTGGCGGATTGGATAACTCTGCACCCTGAACAGTGTTCATCTGTTGATGCCTGGCAAGAAGATCGGTCTTTGTCATCGCTTTGCTCCGATTGAATATAATCTTAGGCTGGGGAATAGTCTGGGCAGTCATGTTTTTTTCCTTTGAGTTACCTTGCCAGGTGGTTTTCAGTGCTTGCTCTTGACACTCTTAGAATCGCTAATTTGTATGGGGAACCACTACGCCCAACGGAGTAGAACTGAACTATCCGATTAGGTGTTTGCTATACCCGGTTGGGTTGTCGATATACCCCCGATCGCATAATTGAAAAATTGCTGCAGTGAACCTAAAGACACTGCAAAGCGGTGGACGCGCCCGTACCAACTCTGCTGTCGAGATGCGTATCGCCCAATTGGACTGCTTGAAGATCTTGGCCAATCAGTAGATAAGGTAAAGAATTGGCCCCTCTTTCTTAAATCAAGCTAGCGGTGATCACAAAAATCGCCGATCCCTTGGTATAAGTCTTTAAGACCATTGAATGGGAGGAATGCGGAGTGCTGCAAAAGAAAGCCGCCCAGCCCGCAAACAGCGAATCTAAGGCTGTTACCCCCTTAGACTCACTCGATTTGCGGCAAGCCCTCAGCTGGGTCATCGTAGATATCCACGCCAAAGGTTGGGCCCAGGGAACCGGCGGCAACTTTAGCGCCGCCTTATCGCACCAGCCAACAACGCTATTGATGGCCCCGAGCAGTGTCGATAAAGGAATAGTCCAACCCGAAGCCTTGCTAGAAGTTGACGCTAACGGCCAAGTCGTCGCTGGTGAAGGGCGTGCTTCTGCAGAAACCCCATTACACCTAGCGATTGTAGAAGCCACTGGCGCTAGCGCGGTGCTCCATACCCATTCCATTTTTGGGACGCTCCTGTCGATGCACTATGCCCCCCTGGGTGAAATCGTCTTTAGCGGTTATGAAATGCTCAAGGGATTAGAAGGCATTCGCACCCACGAAGCCCATGTTTCTCTGCCGATCCTGGCTAATTCTCAAAATATGACCCAGCTCAGTCAAGAAGTGAGTCGCTTATTGCTGCAGCACTCAGGGTTGTATGGGTTATTGCTAGCCGGTCATGGGCTCTACACTTGGGGCGAAACCCTATTCCAAGCCCGCCGCCATGTCGAGATTTTAGAATTTTGCTTAGAGTTGGCCTATCGCCAACTTACCCTGCCTAAGCTCAAATAGGAGGTCATTTTGGCAATCTTAAATATCTTATCTGAGCAGCGTCAAATTCAAGATGCTGAAACAATTCAAGCCTACCTAGCCGACATTGGCGTCGGCTATGAACAGTGGCAGCCGTCACAGCCCCTCGGGGAATCAGCCGCCTCAGACGAAATTTTAGCCGCCTACTCAGCTGATATTGAGCGGATAAAAGCGGCAGGAGGCTATGTCACAGCGGACGTGATTGACATCAAACCCGACACCCCCAACCTTGACGCCATGCTTGACAAGTTCAATAAAGAACACTGGCACGACGAAGACGAAGTTCGTTTTATCCTTGTCGGCCATGGTCAGTTTTACCTTCACCCCCCTAACCATCCTATCGTTGGCGTAGAAGTTGGTCCTGGGGACCTGCTGATGGTGCCGCGCGGGACCCACCACTGGTTTGACCTGCTCGCCGATCGCCGCATTCGCGCCATCCGCCTGTTCCAAGACACCGCCGGGTGGACCCCCCATTACACCCACAGCGGCGCAGAAGCAAAAGTAGCGCAAATGTTAGCCTCCTCGGCCAACATCTAAAATCCAAAATCCAAAATCCAAAACCCAAAATCCAAAATCCCCCCCTCTCCATGCCCCACTCCGACTCTGCTTCCGCCCTCCTACTCGACATCGAAGGCACAACCACCCCCATTTCCTATGTCTTCGATGTTCTCTTTCCCTTTGCTCGCGACCAGGTTGAAGACTTTCTGCAAACCCGGGGACAGGATGCAGATGTACAAGCCGACCTCACTCTGCTGCGGCAAGACTATCAGGCAGAGTCAAAACCCGTTCCTCTTTGGCAGGAAGACTCCCCCACAGCAGCGACCCCCTATATTCATCATTTGATTGCCTGCGATCGCAAGTCCACTGGCTTAAAATCTCTGCAAGGCAAAATTTGGTATGTAGGCTACCAGTCAGGGCAACTCAGGTCCCAACTTTTTCCCGATGTAAAACCTGCTTTTGAGCGCTGGCGGTCGGCGGGCAAAGCCATCTATATTTTCTCATCGGGTAGCGTGCAGGCTCAAAAACTCATATTCCGCTATAGCCAAGACGGTGACCTGACGCGCTACATCAGTGGTTATTTTGATACCGCTACCGGGCCAAAACGCGAGATCGGGAGTTATCAAAAGATTGCCGATCAGATGGGGCGATCGCCCAACCATATTCTGTTTATCTCAGACGTCGTAGCCGAACTGCGGCCAGCCCAAGCAGCAGGGTTTCAAACCTTGTTTTCCAGCCGTCCGGGAAATCATACTGATGATGCCGAAGGGTTCACCAAAATCGAAGATTTCAGCAACGTTTAGCCTTTGATCTCCCCCAACCTCCAATTCTGGATGCGGCTGGCGAATTTAACATTTGGAAATATCGGCAATTCTGGGAGACTTTTGCGGCCCCCCAACCCCCAACTTTGGGGGAGCATGAACTCAAAGTCCCCCAAAGTCAGAGGATTTAGGGGGCTTTGAGCCGTTAGCACGATGTTATGAAATAATTCGCCAGCAGCAGCAATTCTGGTGATGGATGACGACACTTGAACCACTTCAAAGGATTGAATGATGGAAATCAAACAACTTTGGCGAGAATACAGCCATCAGCTTCGGCAGTTCTTACTGTCGAGGGTGAATAATCGAGCAGATGTCGATGATCTGCTCCAGGAGATTCTGATCAAGACTTACCGACATTTGAACACGGTCAAAGAGCCAGACAAGTTGCCAGCATGGCTATTTCAGATCGCCCGCAATCTGCTGATTGATTACTATCGGCAGGCGCGGACCGATGCTTCGCGCCAGGAATTAGCGGCGAGAGCAATGCTGACGGGCAGTGAACCCGAACCCTATGAACAGGTTCGGCAAGAGCTAACCCACTGTATTCGCCCTTTCCTGAGTCAGCTTCCAGATAAATATCGAGAGGCGATCGAGGCGGTTGATTTAGAGGGCGCTTCCCAGAAGCAATTGGCGATGCAACTGAGGTTATCTCATTCGGCGATCAAGTCGCGGGTACAGCGCGGTCGAAGCCTACTCAAAGCGATGTTTCAGGAATGCTGCCGTTACGAGTTAGATGCGCGGGGAAATCTGGTCGATTTTGAAGCTAACTCCAGCCGTTGCCACAGCTGCTGATTCAATTTGCGTCTTTCCATGCCAGTCTCCGTCTATGGAGGTAAAGAGGATAAACCCTCGATCAAAAAACCTCAAAGGAAAATCTAATCATGTCACGAATGCAACTGGCAATTAATGTTAAAAACGTGGATGAATCCGTTGCTTTCTATAGCAAACTGTTGGGGGTTGAACCCGCCAAACATCATCCTGGTTATGCCAATTTTGCAGTAATTGAACCGGCTTTAAAGCTGGTGTTGATTGAGAATGCCAATGAAGCCGGAACCCTCAATCATTTGGGGATTGAGGTTCAAACCTCGGCTGAAGTTGTGGCGGCAGAGCATCGCTTACAAGATCATGGGCTAGAAATCCACCCCGAAAATCAAGTCACCTGCTGCTACGCCAGGCAGGATAAGATTTGGACCACCGACCCCGATGGCGCCTCTTGGGAGATTTACACGGTTTTAGAGGATACGGATACGTTTGGTCGAACTCAACCCGATACTCCGACGTCGGTTTGTGGAACTTGTTGCTGAGTCGTTGCATTTGAAAGCAAGCAAGTAGCTACAGGCTAAATTCCTCTGGATCTGCTCGCAACACATATAAATCGTCGTATTGCATGACTTCGCCCGTGACCTCCACGGGTGAGCCTACCCGTGACAAAATACGGTTGTTGATGGACTGTCCATCACGACCGACCAGAGCAAGGTACATCAGGTCACCCGCTGTGTTTTGCACAACTAGCGAGGCTGGAACGCCGCCACTGATGCAACGGATGGCGCAGTTACGGTGAGTGGCTGATTCACCCGGTTTCATCACCCCCAGATAGCATTTGCTATCCACAATTTGTCCCGACAGGGTAAACTCTCCTAAGGATTTTCCCTCAGGCGGAGCCACAGGCTTGCCTGCTGGGGGATCAGCCGCCGTTGCGCCGCCGGATGCAAGTAAGGTGAACTGGTCGCGATAAACCGGCAATCCTTTCAGGTTAACCCATTGTCCCGAAAGTTCTTTCAGCGACTGAGGATTGAAGGCGGCTTTGTTGAAGGCGGAAAGGAGATAGCGAGAATAGGCCGCCCCCCCACTGGTGTCCCCTTGTCGGGGGATGGCTAGATGGGGCACAGGCTGGGCCATCAGAACACCCTGGAAGTCTTGCGTTTTATCCAAGGCGCCGAGCCCATATTGATTGTGGACACTGGGCGTCCAAAAGCCTAAGACTGCTGCCAGGGCCACCAGCGCCGGAATCAGCCCTAAGAGAAAATTACGGATGCCGGGAGGGAGTTTTGGGGCGTAACCAATGTAAAACTCGTCGTTGGATTTGGGATGCGGATCTGTGGTCATGCGATTTCCCCCTAGGCAATAATAGCAGGTTCAACAGGTGTTCCCGGACGTTTGGGAATGGGGTTAATGAAGATGCGATCGCCCTCTAGTTTGACGGCGAAGGTTGGAATTTTCTCGGTAAAGGGCGGGGGCGAGGCGCCATCCCCAGGCTGATATTGATAGCCATGCCAGGGGCAGGTGATGCAGCCATCGATGATCCGCCCTTCTCCCAGGGGACCATTTTGGTGCTGACACACGTTAGAAACGGCTGAAACCTTACCATCGTATTTGAAGATGGCCACCCGCTCACCACTGAGACAGACAATTTTGGCTTGATTATTCGGGATCTCATCCACATGGCCAACTTCAACAAATTCCGCCTCATCCGAGAAAGCGATCGCCTGATCCAGCTTGGCTTCTTTCAACGCCGAGAGCAGATGAATCGTCACGATCCACACCAATCCCAGGGCGACCACCAGAATCAACCCAGGATGGCGATTGGTTTGCAATGCTCCCAACACCACATGTCCCACCAGCAGGGCATAGGCGGCGTATACCAACATATGGAGTCCCTTCCAAATGGGCGCGGTCAAATTGGCCAGCCAAAAATCATGACTGGTGGCCGCCATCAACAGCAAAATGCACAGGGCCGCAAAGCCCAAAATTTCAAACGGAAAACGGAATACCGTAAAAAAACTGACATTACTGACCAATAGACTGACCAATGGCATGTCAATGTTGCCAAAATCGTGATACCATCCGGTCGCCAGATGGGCGTGCCACAAGGCCAGGGTGAACATCGTCACCCCCATATGCCGCCGATTGTAGAGTAGGGGCAAAAATTTGCGGTTGAGTCGACTCAAGGGGCCAATGGACAAAATCACATGCAGCAGAATAAAGCCTGCCGATCCAAACGCCCGAATGCGAATCCCCCGAACATCTAAATTACTGACCGCTAGATTACTCCCAATGCTTTCTGCAAAGTGCATGAACAACAGGAGATATAGAACCACTGAGCCAATCAGGATGATGTCATAAACCAACTTTTGTCGGTTCCATAGAACCGGTTCATAAGTAACACTCACAACTGAATCCTCATACAGGACCGAAGGGTTAATGATCGGTATGCAGCCATTTTTAGCCGCCAGTCATAGCAACGGGAAAGGGAAAGGTCGAACTTACTTTTTGGCCGATAGGGCTATAAAGAACGAGATAGCCTGCTTGCCCCTTTAGCGATGGGGGCAATGGATAAGCCCGACGCGAAGTTCCAGATAATCCCCCCAGCAAAACAGCATCTTCAGCTAAAGCCTCTGGCGCTTGATCACCCTTCTGCCAATAAATTAGAGGGTCAGGCAATTTAATCGGCCAGGCTGGCTGCAAGGTCAACCATATCTGGCCATTGTGATCAAAGGCGGTAGCCTGCAGTTGCACCCCAGCAGCTGACAGTTGTTGGTTGGCGATCGCCTTCCCCCTTACCTCTGCCTTCACCGAAGCAGCACCCGAAGACGCAAACAGCGCCGCCGTTGGATTGCCTAAAGTAGCAACTTGGGGCTGCAGACACACCCCGATCAAAAAGACGATCGGCAGTAAACAGGCCAGCACAATCGAACTATAAAAATGCGCTCTACGGCGAGCAAGAATTGCAAGAACCATGGTTCTGTCTCCTCAATCGATACCAGTCAATAGGCGCCGACTTAAAGTAGGAAAGTATCTCTGAAATAGAATTTAGCTGTCATTGGTCATTGGTCTACTTGTCACTGACCAATGACCAATGACCATTGGCTTCTTACCCAGCCAAACCCTCCCGGTTTAAGTGGATACCCTCAAAATTAGGAATAAAGTTTCGCCAATTGTCGGTGAGCGTTTTGCTCCTCCGGGCGATGTCTGCCCCGCACCCAGCGCAGCGCGAATAGCGGCCAAAAAATGGCTAAGCCCGGAATCAATAAGACCCGGAAACTGACTGAGCGGCCTACAATCCAGAGACTGGCTAAAATCAGCAAGATCCCCTGTAGTAGGGATGGATTTTCCGGGGACCAAATCGGGGCCCAAATCTTTAGGCTGTGGGGATTGCTTATCACTTTATCAAAAGGGTAACTTTGGCAAATCAGCACCAGCCAAATCGCTGCAAGAATCCGTAAACCTCCCTGTATCAGTTTGCCGGGGGACCGTATGATTTCTCCGGGATGGGTGAGGACATGCCAGAAGTCAGGGATGCCCCAACCAGCCCCATCATCCAGTCGCTGAACGCCAAACAAGAGAAAGATAACAGCGAAAATAACGCCAGCTGTAAGATATAAACGGCCCAGTTTAATCAGCCATTCAGCGATAGCGATCGCAGTTTCATTCATCGGGTATGTTACCTCCTGTAATAATCACAATTATGGGTTGCCAAGCCGCCAAAATTGAGAGGTCGTCAACGGTAGACAAGCAATAATCCGATACCTTGATTCCAATCAATTGACTATTTCTAGCTTCCTTGATTCTGATCAATCCACTATTTCTAAACCACATGCGTCCCCTAGAAACAGGCGCCATAATATTTTATTTTCTGCAGGCGCATTGGTATAACCCTGAAGTGCAACTAATAGGAAGGTACATCAGCATCCTGAACAATTGCTTAGATGCCCATAAAGCTTTTCTAAAAGTTACAGAAACATAATACCCTTCGCAATTGACTCCTGGTTGAAGGCGGAACAGACCTAGGACGAAACACAGAATACAAGAGACAAAATACAAAGGGTCTCCTGACTCATGACCCTTGACTTCTGACTGCTTGAATACCATTCGTATTGCACTATGAATTCCCTCAACGTTTTGTTCGTTAACTGTACGCTTAAGAAATCTCCAGAGATGAGCAATACAGAATCGCTTTGGACCAAGGTTCAAGCTCTGTATCTACAGCGGGCTTGCCAAACTGATCAGCTGCGACTGGCGGATTTTAATATTTTTCCCGGAGTTGCCTTAGATGAAGGGCCGGGGGATGAGTTTCCTCAGATATTTGAACGCATTCTAGCGGCGGATATCCTGGTGGTGGGAACCCCCGTTTTGGGGGGGATGCGGTCTTCAGCCTGCCAGCAGCTGGTGGAACGGCTGCAGGGTGTGCTTTGTGGGCGCCTAGATCCAGTCACTGGCCAATTCTCCCTCTACAACAAAGTTTTTGGCCTGGTTTTACTGGCGGATGCGGCGGGCGGCAGTCACTGCGCCGCCTACACCTGCTATGACTTTAGCCGATTTGGCTGTATCAATCCGCCCAACAATACGGTGTCTTGGGTGCAGGCAATGGATGGGGAAGCGGGGTACATCGAAGCAGAGGGCAAACATTCCATCGCTGTGAATCGGGAGGCTCGGTTATTGGTGGCGAATTCTGTCGCCCTCGCCAAATTGCTCCGTCAGCAACCCCTGAAGACAGATCTGAGAGAAGCTGCTCAGGCGGCGCGGGCGATCGCCCGCGCCGCCGAGGTTGACACCGCCACCTTCATGACTGCCAAAGCCATTCGGACAGAGGATACCCCAACTATCGACGGAATTGATTACCGACACATCACCAAGCGCATCTGGACCGTCATGCAAGCCGGGCGACAACGGGGATTTGAATTCAAAGTGCTCAGCCTGGAGGACAAAATATTCCAGGCTATGCGGGACGGCAAAGGCTTTATCTATAAGATCTACCCTGGCCATTTCTCCTTTCGTAGACAATACAAAGACTATGACTACGAGCAATCCAAAACGCGCAAGCTGGAATTAATGGGTCAAAATGGTCTATCGGTCCCCATTTCCTACGGCAAGTTTAAGACCTTCGCGGATATTCCCTTCGAACGCCTCAAATTCCCGCTGGTGGCGAAGCCGGATGCCGGCTCCCTGAGCCAAAATGTGTTTCCCAATTTGCAGACGCCAGAGCAGCTGAAGCAGGCGGCCATCACCATCGCCAACAGCGGTGAAATGATCAAACTGGAGTCCCACATTGTCGGCCAAGACTATCGGGTTTTGATTCTGGCTCATCAGTACGCCGGTTGTGTGCAGCGGCGAGCAGCCAATGTGATGGGGGATGGGCGACATACTATTCGGGAGTTATTCCAGCAGCGTAATCAAGAATCGGGACGGGGCGATCGCTACGAGGCCCACACCACTATCCATCAACTGGTGTTTGACCAAACCAGTCGGCGGCTATTGCATAAAGCCGGATATACCTTGGATTCAGTCTTAGGCAAGGGAGAAATCTTTTACTTACAGGAAAAAATCACGGCTTCGACCGGGTCCGACTATGTAGATTACACCGAACAGCTGCATCCCAGCATCATCCAAAGTTGTATCAACTTCTCCCACCACTTCTCCACCCTGACGTTAGGGTTTGACGTGATTACGACAGATATTACGAAACCACTGGAGGAAACGGGTGGGGCCTTCAATGAGTACAATTTTCTGCCCTATGTGGACTTGCATGAGAACTGTAATGTGGGCCAAAAGCGTCCAGTCTGTCGGCTGATTTGGGACTATATTGAAGCCCATGCAGAGGAGATTGTTACGCCAACGTTTAAGCCGTTTTGAAGTTTGTCGGCCAAAATGAAGGCTAACAATTCTGAGCAGAAGGAAATGCTGGGTTTCCTTGCCTCAACCCAGCCTAAGAGTGCTTTGAGCACACTAAGCTACTAACTACTAAAATACCCAGCATAGCAAGCGCCAATCTGTCGAAAACCGAGAGATTCGTAAAGAGCCATTGCTTTAAAATTATCATTATCTACCCAGAGTTTTACGGAGGGATAGAAATATTCCTCCAGCATTGCCTGAATGAAAAATGCCAGCAGACGGCGAGCAAAACC
>JAKSDM010001598.1 GCA_022360135.1 Pseudanabaenales cyanobacterium
CCATGTGGGCAATGCCCACCCTACGAAATATCAGGGCTTTTGGCGATTTATAAACTCTTATTTCAGTGCCATTTATCTATAGTGCCATTAGATTTTTTGAAGAATATAACAGTATCTTTTGATAGCAGTGCGAAGATCTTATCCGCAGAGATATACGATAAAACTCCTCAATCTATTGATGCAACACTTTCTATTGATGGTACACAACTAATAATCAACCCAACATTATGGAATAGCGGCGACACAATAACGATCAAATCTCTGGTTAGCGAATTCAATGAAAAGATTCAGGTCTCTGGACGCATTGTCGGAATTCAAGATTTTGTCTGTAATTCCAGTAACCTACGACAAAAAATATTGTGAGCACTTGTTCCATATATTAAGGAGTAAAATTAAGCCGACAAATTAAGCAGGACAAAACTCCTGGGGTTTTGATGCTAGAAGATACTCCTTAACTGATAGGGAGTTCAGGAATTTATAAGCTGTTTATTCTCAAAATTCTTCTTGCCTAAAAATATAACCCTGTGTTAAAAACTATTCCTCCGAGAAAGTCTGGCACAGAAAAAATTCAGAAGTAAGTAAGGAACTTGATTCTGATTCCTGACTCCTGAATTCCCCCTAAGGGATAATTTCCAACTTTAAGTTGATGGCCGATAATAGACCTTAATCATTTATTACTTATCACCTATTACCCATCATATTGGCCCGATAGTTATAAAATTCAGAGATATTATGTCCTGTTGTAGGGTAAAATACCTCTGGCTTGGCAATTTAATTTTGCTTAATATGTATTTGAATTCTTCAAAAGAAGGCTGGAAGCAAAGATTAGTAACCTATACTTTTGTTTTGCTCAGTTCATTAATAGCTTACGGCTACTCGTTTCAAAGAGTCAATATTTATAATCAAATCCCTTCGATCTTTTCTCTATTAGATCCTGAATTATATAAAAATGATTTTTATATTCAGGAAATGATTCGCTTCACGCCAAGATTTTACTACTACTCTCTAATTTATCTGCCGACAAAACTTGGTTTGAGTGTACCGGCAGTCTGTTTTTTCTACTACGCTTTAGCATTTTTTTCTTTCATCCTAGGACTCTATTCACTTGGCCAATATCTAGGAAATTCAAAACTCTCAGGGGCTATCCTGGCTTTTTTAGGGTTAGCGGTTTCTAGTGGAACTGTGGGCTCAGTAGACATTTTTAGATTGGAGCCCATCCCCTCAACTTTTGCAATGGGCGTCACGGTGTGGGGACTTTATTTTTGCTTTCGTAAGCAGTGGATTCTGGGCTATTTATTTTTCGGTATTGCCTGCCTCTTGCAATTCTTGGTGGGTCTTCTTCCGGCCTGTCTGCTAACTCCTTCCTTGATGCTTTATGTAACCAGAAACAAGTGCATTCGAATCGCCGTCCTATCGTTTCTTACGTTAGGAATATTGGCCTCTCTTGTCTATGTGCCAATGGTGATTACTGGAAACACCAGCAGCGGTGAGATTGGCAATCAAGAATTCGTATATCTCTATGGATATATACGCCATCCTTGGCATATTATTTTTTCCACCTTTTCTGGTGAAAAGTGGAGAAATTTTATCATCTTCATGGGGGGTGGTATTCTGTGCATTAAAACGTCAAATTCTTTGAAGTCAGAAGATAAGTGTAATCTTATTCTTATTATTGCTACATCAATTTTCTTGCTATTACTCAGCTATATCTTTGTAGAATTATACCCGTTATCTTTTTTTGCTAAATTACAATTAGCCAGGACTACTCCCTTTGCACTCATTGCAGTTCTGATAGCAGTTAGCGTTCTAGTCGACGAATACTATCGAAAGGGAAATATAGCACTTTGCTTATTCTTAATCATTGTGCCAATAATGGACAATTTTGGAGGTCTGGCGCTAGCCTTTCGCATTGTCGCAATAGGATTACTTGTTTCAAATTTACTAATCCCCAAGATAGCCTTAAAGAACCGACAAGTTCGAATTAAGATTGGGAAATTTTCAAAGACAATTAATTCTAAACTTAACTCTAGAAAAGGAAGATTGGTTTTATATTCAATTTTCTTGATTTTTCTAGTTGTTAGTTACTACGCCTTCCCCATTTTGCTGTTTAGCCTTTCATTTCCTTTCCTTGAAAAGGAATTTCCTGAATTTTATCGAAAGTCAAGCAGAGTTATCCGCCCTTTAATCGCCATTTTTTTGATATTTCTTACACTTCAGGTTACGGGCGTTCTATCCCATAGTTCGCTAACTCCCTTGCAGAGAGATATCAAAATATACCCTCAGGCGGATGAGAGCATAAGCAAATTAGCGCTCCGCTTCCGCCAGCATAGCAGTAAGGATGCTATTGTCCTGGTTCCACCTTCAGATAAACGCTTTCGCTTTTATGCCGAACGCGCCGTGGTTGTAACTTTTAAAAGCTTTCCATTTACCGATCAGGGAATTCGTGAGTGGAGAAATCGGCTGGAGGCCCTTTTAGGGCCATTGCATCCTAGTATGAGTTCCACAGCCCATTTAGAGTTACTCTTTAGCGAGCGGAGTAGTTCCGATTTGGTCGATTTAGCTAAACGTTTCGGCGCAAGTTATATTCTCACCCAGGTAGATTGGCATCCTGATATTGAAGGGGCAGTGGCGGATAGAGAAAGCGAATGGATTCTCTGGCGGTTAAGATGATCGGTTTAGGTTGCTAGATGCCGCTGCACGGTCAAGACCAAATTGTGCATCCAGTAATTAACCAGTTCCGGCTTGACGGCTTCTACCATGATGCGGATAACCGGTTCTGTCCCCGATGATCTAACCAGAACCCGCCCCGCCTTACCCATTGCAGTTTCGGCTTGGGCGATCGCCTGCTGCAGAGGGTCGCAGTTTTGCCAATTAAGACGGCGTTCCCGGTCTTCCACCCGAACATTTTTCAAAATTTGGGGATAGGTTTGAAAGCTCTGATCCAGTAAATCTGACAAGGAGCAATCGGCTTGCTTAACCAGCGCCGCCAGATGAAGAGCGGTGAGTATGCCATCCCCAGTCATGCTGTAATGATGGCAGAGGATATGTCCTGACTGTTCACCCCCTAACTTGGCGCCTCGGCGGAGCATTTCTGCATGGACATGTTGATCCCCAACGGGTGTGCGAATCAGAACCCCGCCGAGTTGCTCCCAAGCCTTCTCAAAGCCAAGATTGGCCATCACGGTAGAGATAATAGCGTTGTCAGGCAGTTTCTCTAACTGGCTGAGGGTTTTCCCCCAGAAATAGAGGATATAGTCGCCATCAACCACCCGCCCCTGCGCATCAACTGCGATAACGCGGTCAGCATCTCCATCAAAGGCAAAGCCCAAATCTGCCTGATGCTGCCGGACAGCAGCCTGGAGGGGGGAGAGATGAGTCGAGCCGCAATTGACATTGATGCGATCGCCATCCGGCGTACTGTGAAGCCCGATTATCTCAGCCCCCGTTTCAGCAAAGACCTGATCAGCCAACCGAGTTGCTGCGCCCCAAGCCATATCCAACACAATCCGCATGCCAGCAAGGTCCAAAGCCGACTGTAAAGGTTGGTGTAAGAAGGTCGTGTATTGATTGATCAATTCGGGACGATAGTGCGATCGCCCCCAGCCCCCAACCATCGGCAGCGCTGTCTGATGGTCGCCCATGCCCTGCCTTAGGGCGATTTCAATTTGACGCTGAATCGTCCCAGATAGCTTTTCGCCATTAGGGGCGAAGAACTTGACGCCATTATCTTCTGGCGGGTTATGACTGGCGGAAATCATCATCCCCCCGATCGCCTCAGTCGCACTGGTTAGATAGGCCACCGCAGCGGTTGGACAGAGTCCCAGATTCCAGACGTCCAACCCCGCTGAGGTCAATCCCGCCGACAGCGCCATCGCCAGCATATGACTGGAATTGCGAGAATCCTGTCCTAGAATAACAGGGCCTGCAGTCGGAGTGTGGGCTTTGATGACTTGCCCCGCCCAGTAGCCAATTTGCAGTGCTAGGGGAGCTGTGAGCAAATCACCCGCCTGTCCTCGAATGCCGTCGGTCCCGAATAGCGGCGTGTTGGGTAAGGCGATCGCATGCCAACCCAGCCCTTGGGGCAAGTACAGCGCAGCGGACGCTGAAGGTAA
>JAKSDM010001701.1 GCA_022360135.1 Pseudanabaenales cyanobacterium
ATTAAGTATCTCTAGTGCATGTTTCACCAGGATTTCTCCCGGATCGCCACAGATAACATATAAGATGGCTGCTTTAGCCTGAGCTCGAATTTCTTCTGAAAGGGTAAGATTACTGGAAAATTGCTTGAGTTGAGCGACAACCTCACCTTTCTGATTAAACTGCTCAATTTGCCGAAGCGTTCTTAGCAGATTTTTGATGGTATCATTACCAATATCTTCGTCTGTCCCAAGGCTAGTCAAGATCAATTTTTTTATCAATCCTAAGCGAGTGCTGGCGCTGACAGTTACTTCTGACATCACTCGCCCAGCCAACATTAATTCCTTGAGAACCGTGTCAGACTGCTTGATCGAAACGGTTCCATCCTCCGCCAGCTCAGGCCAAACCAAAACAGGCTTATTAGCCTCAGCATTTCTTAACTGAATCTCTCCCTGGTCGATAGCCGGTCGGTAATCCTCCAGATCACTAAACAACTGCTGCACTAACCGATTAGCCTGACCAGAGAAATGGATGCCATAGTACCCCAGCGTCAGTAAGATCGGTTCTTCCCAGCGGGGCTCGTGCAGATGGTCTCGGATGATTCGCAATACTTCCTTGGGGTCATTATCAGCAATATGCCGCGCCGCAAAATATTCCTCAAACGTTAGATGCATAAACCCATAGACCCCCGGAGCCCGTTCCACAAAAAGTCCTGTAGTCTCCCGCACCTTGCGAAGAAACTGAGCGACTGCCTGTTGGACACTGCTGGATTCCGGATCTTCTCCAGTCAGCTCAGCCAATGTCTCTGCGAGTTTTTCCTCAACCTCCGCCTGTTCGACTAAACCAGAAGGCTTAGTTTCATGCATCCAATAGGCCAACGGGGCCAGCATCTCAACCACTTCCCCTTCCGTCAGAATGACTGTTTCCGGAAGTCCTCGATGAAGCTGCCAATCTTCGGTCAGGGTTTGAACCGCTAACTCATAGAGCTTGACTCGACGATTGGGCAAACGCTCACCATTGCGGTGAATCAGCGCCAAAATCGTCAGCAACAGTGGATTGGTGGTAAGTCGCTTAACCCCCTCATTGTCCTTAATCGCGTTCAGAATTCCCTGGGTTTCATCCTCAGCTCGTTGCTGAATAAATTCTGGCTGGTTATCGGGCTGTTGCGCCTGTTCAATTGCCAGACACCAGCGGGCCAAAAACTTCTCCACCTGCTCACTGCTCATTGCAGTAATGGTAAAGTGGGCGAATCGACTGCTGAGGTTAGCATCTTTATATCCAGCGATCCGGCTGGTAATGACAAATTTATTGGCGCTGTGGGTATTGACGAATTCTTCAATTCGCTCCACAATCAGCTTGCGACTGGCCTGATCAAAAACTTCATCTAGTCCGTCCAGCAACACCAAGCATCGCCCCTGTCGGAGCTTTTCACAGAGCAAGTTTTGCACCCCATTTTCGTTTGAGGCGCCTTCCGCCTGAAACTGTTGATAGAACTGCCCCAGAAACTCCAGCAAACTCAGCTCCGGCTGTTGCACTAGCTGTTCTGAATACTCCGCAATCCGGAAAAACACAGGCAGGAGCGGTGGCCCGAGTTCCTCCGCTTCACCGCCTCGAACCATACCGTCTTCCTGCCGCAGCGCTTGAGCAAAATGCAACGCTAGATATCGCAGCAGCGTTGTCTTACCCGCCCCCGGATCCCCCAGAATCACACTGTACTGATTCCGCCGGATCGCATCAGCCAGGTCAACCCGTTCAGTCACAGTCTTAGTGCTCACTGCAATGTCAGCACTCATCTGACTCAATTTGGAGTAACTCGGTTGATCAAAGTCATCCGCATCAGGACCCGGACCGCTTACCTTCCCAGCTTGTAACGCCAGTTCTACTGAATGTTCCCGCTGAACATTAACCGTCTCTGTTACCTCTTGCCGTCGCTCTGCCTGCAGCGAGACATAAATTTGATCTAGAAACAGATCAACCTGGCGCTGCACCTGCATGATGCCGCTCATCTTCAGGTAAGAATTCTCAGCAATCAACCCTTCCAAATAGGGGTAGAGCAGTGGATCGATCGGGGGATGGGTTTTGAAGATGGCGACTTTGCCGCGCCAGTCCCAAAAATCTGGGGCGCGGCGGCGGAATTCGTCTAGAAAATCAATTCGGTTGAGCCAGAAAATCAACACCAGGTTGTGTTCAAAAATCACCTCCCGCCCCAGATTCAACTGCTTCATCTCCCGCTTCAACCGGGGCAGATCGAGCTGATCCAGCCCAAAAGCCATAACTAAACGACGGTCTGCTTTAGGATGAGGCGTATCTGCTCGATCCAGACTGTGCAGAAAGGTATAGAAGTCGCGTTCACTATAAAAGAAGTTTTGCAGCTGGAATGACTCATCAATATCAGCTAAGAGCAATTTGAGACGCTCAACCACAGGGTGTTTGGCGCTACAGTCTGGCGCGATCGCGAAAATTGTGGCGGCTCCTTCGCTCAGCTCTAGAACATTGATTAGCTTTGTCAACTCATTTTGATCCTCGGGGCTCAAAATGTCGGGAGTTGCAGCTGATTCAGGTTTCATGGCGCTTAGCCCCTTGCCAGCGTTCTAAATCTTCAATCAGAATAGGATTGATATCGAACCAGCGACCTCGGTCTGGATCTCGATACCCTAATACCAACTTATATTGCAGCAATTCATCACAAACGACTACATCCCCTTGTTTTGGCGACTTATGCGTCTTGCTGGTCAGTTGGCCAGTGCGATGAACAAATTCCAACTCGGGAAAGTGATAGTCCCTAATGGTGTAAATTTTGCGTTCCTCCCGGACTGCATCCTTAGCAATGGCTAAGTCGATCGCAGTTTTTCCTCTCTCCACCGCCACTTCACAGGCCGTTCGAGCCAGACGGATCAAATCCCTGATGACGCCGCCACTTTTTTCACAGAGGAAATTTAAAGCATCCGATTGGAAAACTTCCTTGTAAGCCTCCTCTAGGGTGGCTAACCGTTTTGTAACCACACTTGTGAGAACATGCCGACCGACACGATCAGCAGTCTGAGTCGGGCGGGCATTATCATCACACTTAAAGACTGGCGGATTCGTCAAGTCCAAGCATTTTTGAAAGCTCTCCAGAGACTCGCGAAAGGCGGGAGAATACCGCAGGGCAATGGGAATGGTGTAGATAATATGGCAGGCTAGCTCCGTCAGCAGAACACTCGAAAACATTTCCTTAGCGGTGTCCTGATCTCGTCGATCTAGACCATCTACGATGACTAACAGCTTCTTGCTCTGTACTGCTTCAACCACCTGAATAATGGCATTGACTCGCTCGATAATCTCAGTCAGGACCGGGCGAATATTCAGCGTTTTCGTCATGTCTTTTTGGAACCCCACTTTCAGAACAGCGCCCGCATCCTGAAACAGCTTAGGGAGTTGAAGAATTCCGCCTGCGGTGGTTTGATCTCCGTAAGTAACCGTTTTTAAGCTGTCGATCAAATCCTGCTGCAGTCTGTCCGGTAAAGGCCAACCAGCTTGAACCACCGTCTCAAAAATTTTCAGCCCAATCAGTACGATAACTTCGGCATAGCCAATGTTGTAGCGTTCTAACGCCGTATCGGCATCTACCCAAATCACCGTGAAATCAGCTACAAACCGTTGCTGTAATTGCCGCAGCTCAGTGGTTTTGCCACTGCCTCGATGTCCGGCCAACAAAAACTTACCGGGCCTATCTCCCATTTCCAGAGAACTGACTAAGCTTCTGAAAGGGCTGTCCTCCCGTGAAACATAAAATTCCTGAAGTTCTTTGGCGGTAGAAAGAGGTTCATCTGGCTTAAAGAGGCGGTAAACTGGCTTCCAAAATTTAGTGTTGGACATTGGCGTTCAGACAAACAGACGCCTCATTATATCGAATTGCTTGGGGCATTTTGCTGGGGCAACTTTTGCTGAACCAAGGACGGTGTTTTCTTTTGCATTTCACCGGCAAATACTTCATGCCCAAACTACCGCATCCATATGATTTGAGCTATTCTCAATTCATCATTCTTATTGTGGCGGCCAGTTACGTTTTATCAAGAAAAAGCACCCTTCAAGGATACTGTCAAATCTTGATTCTATTTTCCACAATTGAATAAAGATTTGCCATTCAAGCAGATTAAGCTCTTCTCTGAAGATGCATAAACACTTATCTTTTCGTCGTGAAATATCAAGTAAGGTTGAATGCCCATAATATACAGCCGGAGAAAATGGGCTATCAGCCATATAAACCGATAGCCTTACAAAAGTACATATTATGGACATTTTCGACGACTTGATAAAAGAGAGTTATTTTGGTTGCTGTTTTATGTCATCTTTTTTGGTCATATTGATTATTTAAATGGCCAGAAAAGGACAATGTTTTTTGGGTCATAAATTCTATTCTTAAACTTATCGATTTAGTGGCGGCGAGGACTTTTAAATTACATCGGTCGATTGGAAATACTAGTCAATTTTGAGGATTTCTGATGAAAAGGATTTTTATGTTCATGGCTTTTACCGCTGGGATTTTTCTTGGCAACAATATCGTTTTTGCTCAACAAGCAGACCTTCTACAACCTCCTGACTCTGATATAATCAGGGTTCCAGAGAATCAGCAAGCAGACTCA
>JAKSDM010000597.1 GCA_022360135.1 Pseudanabaenales cyanobacterium
CCTTGGTCAGGCAAAGACTGTGGGAATTGAAGACTTTTCAGATGTCTGTGGATGAACCTGAGATGGTTAAAGTCCCAAGAGACCTCTTTAACACTTGGTCTGACTTACTTTGCTATGCGACTTGATGGATAAAGTCGAGCTTAAATGTAGTGCTACTGTCTCGGTTGCTAGTGACCAAGACAGTATAATTATAGATTAGTGTTTTAATTTTAAGCCCTTAAGAATCTTATGAACCGTTGCTGTCCCTTTAAAGAAAATGCAGCTGATGTGAAAAAAGTGGTGGAAAATGGCAGGATGATAAATGCATTGCCTATGAGCATAATCCTAGTTTTTAGAGTTGATAATTGATGTGGTGTTAGGTTGCCATCCGATATCTTGTAATTAGTTTTGGGCATCCTCGGCTTGATGTCATAAGTTCTGAGGCATACCTTTATGAAAGCTATGATTCTGGCTGCTGGTAAGGGCACCCGTGTACGTCCAATTACCTACACAACCCCTAAACCAATGATTCCTCTCTTGCAGAAGCCGGTCATGGAGTTTTTGTTAGAGCTTCTGCGCCAACATGGCTTTGACCAAATCATGGTTAATGTGAGTCACTTGGCCAATGAGATTGAAGGATACTTTAGAGATGGGAAACGCTTTGGGGTTGAACTGGCCTATTCTTTCGAAGGACGTATTGTTGATGGTCAGTTAGTCGGGGAAGCAGTCGGCTCAGCTGGGGGTATGCGCAAAATTCAAGATTTCTCTCCCTTTTTTGATGATACCTTTGTAGTGCTATGTGGAGATGCGCTGATCGATTTGGATCTGACTGAGGCGGTCAGACAACATAAGGAAAAAGGGGCCATCGCCACCATTGTGATGAAATCGGTCCCTCTGACGCAAGTTTCTAGTTATGGCGTTGTGGTGACTGATGACATGGGTCGGGTTCAGTCATTCCAGGAAAAACCGGCGATTGAAGACGCCCTCAGCACCAATATCAACACGGGTATCTATATCTTTGAGTCCGAGATTTTCAAATTCATTCCGTCGGGTCAGGAATTTGATATTGGCAGTCAACTCTTTCCAAAACTAGTGGAGGCGGGAGCTCCCTTCTACGGCATCGAAATGGATTTTGAATGGGTGGACATTGGTAAAGTGCCTGACTATTGGCAAGCCATTCAAGATGTACTGACTGGCAAGGTGAAAAATGTCAGAATCCCAGGCCATGAGGTTAAACCTGGGATTTTCACCGGGCTGAACCTGAAAGTTAATTGGGATAAGGTGGATATCCAGGGACCTGTCTATATTGGCGGCATGGCTCATATTGAAGATGGCGCCAAGATCATCGGTCCTAGTATGATTGGTCCCAACTGCCGCATTTGTAGCGGAGCCATTGTGGATAAGAGCGTTATCTTTGAATATTCCCATATTAATCAGGGGGTACAGCTCGTTGATAAGCTAGTATTTGGTCGCTATTGTGTTGATAAAAAGGGCGTTTCGGTTGACATGAAAGCAGCGGCTCTCGATTGGCTCATTACAGACACTCGTCAAGCAACGCCAGCCAAATTCCCAGAGGAACAACAGGCGATCGCAGAGCTGCTTAGTCAGGAAGTGGGGTAATTACCAAGCCTCGCAAAAATATGAAGAACTGACCTAGCCAGAACTAAGGTTACTAGGCTTCTCATCCCCGGTTTTAATTCCTTAAGTTCTGCTGCCAGATATTCCACTATTTGAGGAGGAGCCCCTATTCTCAGCTTAGAGAACTGCTCTCCTAGATGGTTCCCCTCAGTAATTCAACTGATGTTGTATAAAACATTTTCTCCATAAGATAAATGCTTTAGTAAATCGTTCAGAATAATCCCATGAAGCGATTTTGGTCTATCTTCTCTAGACAATGTCCAGGTCTAGCATTACTCAGTTTCACCATTATTGTTCTCGCAAGCTGTGGGCAAGGTGCTCCAATTGCTACTTCTTCAGAGACACACTCTGTACAAACACGGTCAACAGAAATTGAGGGCGAACCTGTCAGATTTGGAGTTCTTGCAATCGACAGCGCTGTCTCAGTGAACGAGCGTTACAGTCCACTGCTGGAGTATCTTTCACAAACAATCAGTCGGCCCTTTGAGCTAGTCATTCTCTCCCAGGAAAGCCAATTTAGCCAAGTGGAGGAAGGCGCTCTTGATTTCTCAACAAATAATCCCCTAGCAGCCGTACAAATTCAGCGGTTATATGACACACAATTTTTAGTGACCCATACTCGTCCAAAAACAGGTTCTGAATTTGCTGGGCTGATCATCGTCGCCCACAATAGTGAGATTGAAACTCTCAACGATCTCAAAGGTAAGAAAGCCGCATGTGTTGCCTTTCAAACCGCTGCCGCTGGCTGCACTTTCCAGATCTACCACCTGTTGCAAAACGGTATCGATCCATTCACAGATTTTGCCAGCTTTGAAGAGAATAAATCACAAGACAACATTGTGCTAGCGGTTCTCAATGGTTCACTGGATGTGGGCTTTATCCGTACAGGACAACTCGAAAAGATGGAAGCTAAAGGGTTGATTCAGTCCCAAGACAAGGTCAGAATAATTGACCCTGCAGAAGATGACTTCTTTTATCAGCATACGACAGACCTATATCCAGAATGGCCTGTGGCAGCCCTGCCCCAGACTGATGCTGGCCTTACGCAAGCTGTACAAGAGGCTTTACTGGCAATACCTGTTGACCATCCCGCCCTTGTCGCCCTTAAAGCAGACAGGTTTGTACCTGCCGTGGATTACAGCAAACTCGACGGCCTGATTGAAACACTCCGGTTGAAGAGCTGGGATGCCCAGTCCTCAATATCCCAATGAGAATCACTTAACTCGCATGAGAAGAATTCAGGAAAAACTCATCTTCCAATTTCGACATCGTGTTGCGTTTCGCTATCTCACTATAGCCAGTTCTTTTTTGGTGGCAATTCAACTCATCTTTGGCATGCTGACAATCCAGCAAAGTCATCGGCAAAAGATGAGTGAAATCGAAGAGCAAGCTCAGCTTAAGGCTGAATTTCTGAGCGATGTCGCACCTGAAGCCATCTTTAATCGTGATTTTCTATACCTGGAAACTTTGATGCGTCAGATCAATGGAGATGATGATATAACCTATAGTCTAGTGCTTGATAAAACAGGACAATCCCTTACACAATACTTGCACCGGGAAGATCCCTTGGTGAATCAAGCAATTCAGGATCTGAATTCTGACCATGACATCTTAGACGCGATCGCAAGAATTGAACAACAATCCTATATCAAGCAGCTCAAAATCCCGATCACCTCGAGCGACCAACCCTTGGGGGAAATATGGCTGGGTTACTCAATCCAAAATGTTCAGCATGAGAGCTGGCAAACAGCTATTATCACCCTTACCAGCACTATCATCGTAAGTATGTTGTTGGCGGCCCTTAGCGTTCTCTTGTTTAATCGGCAAATCAACAAACCTCTGCAAGATCTGGCAAAATTTGCACAGGCGTTTGAAGCCGGGGAGTATAATCAGCGTATTAGCCTACACCATGAAGATGAAATTGGACAACTGGGCCGCGCCCTGAACCGAATGGCCCAAAAGTTGCAGCATACTCTGACTGGTCTCACAGACGCCCGTGATGAAGCCCTTGCCGCCGCCCAGGCTAAAAGTGACTTCCTCGCCACCATGAGCCATGAGATTCGGACTCCAATGAATGGCGTCATCGGCATGGCTGGATTGTTACTGGATACTGATCTCACCCATCAGCAACGTAACTTCTCAGAAACGATTTGGAACTGCGGTAATTCGTTATTAACCATCATTAACGACATCCTCGACTTTTCCAAAATTGAGTCGGGTAAACTTGACATGGAAGAATGTCCCTTTGAACTGCGCACCTGCATCGAAGAGGCTCTAGATTTGTTGGCGACTAAGGCGACTGAGAAAAAACTAGAACTCGCTTACATCGCTGATCCCGCTACGCCTAATCGGTTGGTGGGAGACGTCACCCGGTTGCGGCAGATTTTAGTCAACTTGATCGGCAATGCGGTTAAGTTTACCCACCAAGGAGAAGTGGTTGTCAAAGTACGCGCCGCTCCTCAGGATCCTCCTCTAGAGAAAAATGCGGCGCAGACAACAGAGAAACAATACGTCAACATTCACTTCGACGTGCAGGATACGGGGATTGGCATTCCTGCCGACAAAATGGACCGCCTGTTTGTGTCCTTTAGTCAGGTAGACTCTTCCACCGCTCGTCAATATGGCGGTACGGGGCTGGGACTAGCTATCAGCAAGCGGCTCTGTGAAATGATGGGAGGGACTATGAACGTGACCAGCACAGTTGGAGTGGGCTCTTGCTTCTCTTTTTCCATCGTAGCGGAGACATTACCAGCGCTAGAAACTGAAACCCTGAATAACGCCGCTTATACCCTTAAGGACAAGCGGGTGTTGATTGTAGATGACAACGCCACTAACCGCGAAATTTTAACCCTCCAAACCCAATCCTGGCAAATGGCGTCAATAACAGCCCAGTCCGGCTATGAGGC
>JAKSDM010000903.1 GCA_022360135.1 Pseudanabaenales cyanobacterium
CGCCATAGGGGTAGGATTGATGAGCGTCTTCACCGGCTCAAAGCCACCCATCTCTGGATGCTGCAAAACTCGCTGCATCGCTGTAACATTGCCAACAGCACTCGGGAGTGCAGTCAAACCGGGTTCATGCTGACTGACTCCAATCAGCAGCGCCACTTTTATCATTGATGCCTCCCTAAGTCGCTAGACATTCCTGAAATCACCTGAACTGCTATCAATAAGGAATGAAAATCGAGCCCCCTGCATAAACACTCCATCATTCAGTTAGCAAGTTTTCCAGCTTTTCCTTTGTGGCATTGTGACTTAACCGTGATTGATAAAGTTGCCAACTTTATTAAATCCTTATTCTTGCCGCCGCCTGATTATCAGTTTCCCTCTTTAGCGCCTTTGCTTCACCCTGAGCATTAATTAGGCTTAAGGGAGCGTAACCGAAGCCATATCATCAAAAATTGTAGATGTCTATCTCTTCTAGTGGTATTTCTTTAAGTTATATCTAGTCCGAAGGATTTGTGTCTGCCTGAAGCATGAAAACTTAAGAGACTCCGGATTACTTTTCAGGTAGATTCCGAGGCGGCACAGTTCGACCCTGGTAAAATTGCCGCTCTAGCTTACCTAGCCAGACCCACACCGCGCCTAAGACCAAGACCGTCACCGTTGAGCTAATAACGGCTAAGACTTTGGCGTTGCTAAGGGAGACTGCCAGTAGCGGCGCCATCGCCCAGACAACCATTGCGATCGCCAAGGCCCCTTTCCTTAACCGCTGGATGTTTGCCAGAGCGGTTTGGCAGCTAACACAATGCACGGTGTGTGAGTGGTAGCGATCCAGCAGCTTTGCTCTCGACCAGGCCGATGGCAAAGGCTCTCCTGGGAACGGGACAGCCTTGTATTTCTTAATCCATTTATGCAGCTCCACGACAAAGCGATCTGCTCTAGTCGGCAGATAAAACGCCTTGGCAAAGGTAGCGCCGCCCCCTGCTTGCTCTTTAAACCGTTCTTGGTGGTGCAGAAATATTTGATCATCTTCTAAAATGGCGTTCTGCCCAATGTGCGAATACCAGCGAGGCGTCAGCTTGATGAACAGGCTGGGAATCTTGGAGGGAAATTTGAAGGGGAAGCGGGCAAAGAGGCGGCATCGGCCTTTGCTAATTGGGGTAGCGTAGACCACTGTCAAGGTTCTGCCGAATTGCTTGGAGGTCAGGTCATGCCACATCAGCCCGGGGGCGATAAAAGTTGTATCCTGCCGTCCCAGTTTCCCTCGTCGCGGCCCTTCTTGCCAAACGCCTTTAAATCCCTGTTTCCCAGACTCAACCACCTCCAGTTCAACCGGCCCCGCATTCCCTCGATCGCCGACAGAGCGGTGGTGGGTGTAAGGCAAATGGCTAGGGTCTAACACATTCTCCAGAAGCGTTAGAGTATCATACGGCAGATCCCGAAAGGTATTGATACAGACCCAATCGCTGGCATCATCTAAACCCTCTTCCAATAACTCAACAATGGGAACCGAGGTCTTTGCAGCATTCTCTGGCTTGCCAGGATAGACAAACAACAACCCCTGCCGTACAACCGTCGGCAGCGACGCCGCGCAAGCCCGCATGGACTCCTCTGCCGTTCTACCCTCAACCTGCTGTGGAATCCGCTTACAGTCTCCGGATCCGGCAAAAGCCCAGCCATGATAAGGGCACTCTAGCAATCCATCCTCAGAAATTCTGCCCTCAGAAAGCGGCGCCAGACGGTGGGGACACTTGTCCTCAAACGCCCGCCAGGTCTTAGCCATTTTGTCCCACCAAATCACCAAGTTTTGATCGAGAAGGGTGAAGCGGGTCAATTTTGTTTTGTTTAGGTCCTCAACATAGTGGACTGGATACCATGCCGCTTGCCAATCGAATCGGGTTGGATCGGCGCCGCCTGCGGGCAGTGGGTCAGGCGGACTCACTAGTTTCCCTTTTTGACGCTCCTGATCGGACTCGGAGTCTTTAAGTCCCTGGGGGTTGACATGTAAATGACGGGTGAGCATTTCGGATTATGTACACTTTCTAGAGTTTTCAGAAACGCTAATTTTTAGCAGCAAGGCGGCTAATCACCGCCAAGGCGTCCTGAATGGCCTTTGTTTTAAATATTGTGTTTATATATTACAAAATATTTTGTTATCTTGACGACTGCGGATTGGTTGCGCGATCGCAGCCTCTATGGTATAGAAACGTTTTTGACGACAAATCCCCCATCATCCATTCTTTTCCACTTCATAGGTTAATTGAACAAAACCAAAATCAAAGGTTTTGGTCGTCACAAGTTTAAGTGAAATCTCTTTCTCTATATGGCTAAATAAAGGCTTACCGCTACCCAGAATTATCGGAATAACTGTAATCGTAATATCATTGATCAATCCTTCAGTCAGGAATCGCTGAATGGTGACGCCGCCATCCACATATAGTCGGCTTGCCCCTGTATCAGACAAACGCGCATACAACGCTTTTGGGGATTCTGAAGAACACGAAGCAGTGTGAGCCAAATTGTCAGGAATTTCGATTTTTTTACGACTTAAAACGATTACGGATTTGTTTCCGTAGGGCCACTTGCCAAAGGACAAGACTTGCTCATAGGTTTTTCTGCCCATAATCAAGACATCAATCGATTCCATGAAAGCCTGATAACCACAATCCTCACCGTCAGGCACGATCGCATTTGCGGCCTCTAGCCAGTCAAGTTCACCCTCTGCTCTGGCAATGAAACCATCTAGACTCATCGCCACAAATACGGATGAAATCAGACTCATGGGTTATTCCTCAAAGCATTCGCCATAAATTGTCATACGGTTGGGTTCTCCTGGTGACTAAATTATCAATTTCTAGGGCGCTCTGTAGAAAGTCTAAAACCTCCAAATTCAGTTAGAGTCCCAATGGGCATATCCATAGAAATACTTAGCTTAAATATTGACGAGTAACGAGTCGCCGTGTGAGGCGATCGCCGCAAATTAGGCGCAATAGGATAACTTGCATATGACCACTAAAAAAGTTCTGCTCCAGGAAATCGAACAAACACCCGATGCTTTACTCCAAGAAGTACTCGATTTCCTGATCTTCATCAGATCCAAATATTCTAATGGCGCAACATCCTCATCTGCCGACCTAAGCCAGTCAACAGGTCATTCTCTGCTAGAATCTCTTGACGGCATGGGTACATGGCAAGGTGATGACTTTGAAACGTGTCTACAGAGGGTCTATGACTCTCGCAGTCAGATAACAGCGCCAGAATACAATCCCTTTTACGATTAATGTACTTGCTAGACACTAATCACTGTAGTCGTCTAATCATGAAGGATGTAGCCCTTCTACGTCGAATTGCAGAAGTGAAAGCTCCTCCTCTCAATCCTGTACCCTGCGCTTTGCCAGAATGCTAATCATCTCCCCCGGATTCTTCGTCGGCATTAACTGACTCCACGCGCCAGCCTCAGCGAATCCCAACGCATACAGTCGATGGATAACGCCTCGAATCCACTCCGGCGAACGCCCCCCTCAGGATGATGAGTAAGCTTGAGCTGCTGATTATTCCCTCTGCCCACCTCTCTGGGCAATAATTGCTACAAATTCCCACCACTCCCATGGAGAATGGTAAGAGGGATGCGTCTGCTGCAGGTGACTTATGAGCCTTTGTATTAACCCTCGATGTCTACACCCCAATCATCCAGGCAACGCCACCAGCCAGTTTTGTCAGGGGTGTGGCTCCGACCTACTCCTTCAAGGACGCTATCGGGTGATGCGCCTGTTAAGCGACAATAGTGGCTTTGGCAAAGTTTATGAGGCCTTCGAGCGCAGCACTC
>JAKSDM010000680.1 GCA_022360135.1 Pseudanabaenales cyanobacterium
ACGATCGCCCCCGCCAGTTTTTTCTTATCCTCAATCATTTGATCAATACGTTCCTCCAGCGTGCCGATCGCCACAAACTTGTGCACAAACACATTCTTCTTTTGGCCAATCCGGAAGGCGCGGTCCGTGGCTTGATCCTCCACCGCCGGGTTCCACCAGCGATCAAAGTGGAACACATGGTTGGCTTTGGTCAGGGTGATGCCCACACCCCCTGCCTTCAAAGAAAGAATAAACACCGACGGTTCCGTTTCCGGGTCCTGGAATTCAGCGATCATCCGCTCTCGCTTGTTGCGGTTGACGCCGCCGTGGATATAGTAGGTGTTGTAGTGGCCCGTATGGCGGATGAATTTCTCCAGGGCGTCGCCGATTTCAGTGAACTGGGTAAACACCAGCAGGCTTTCGCCTTCTTCCATCACCTCCGTGATCATCTCCGTCAGGCGACTCAGTTTGTGGGAGCGTTCTGGGGTAAAGTCGCTGCCATCCTGGAGAAACTGCATCGGGTGGTTGCAGATTTGCTTTAGTTTCAACAGAGTTGAGAGGATCAGACCTTTCCGCTGAATACCTTCAGCCTCCTGGAGTTTCTCCTCCACATCTTTAATCGTGGCTTCGTAGAGGGAGGCTTGCTCCTTGGTTAAATTGCAGTAAAGCTTTTGCTCCACCTTATCCGGCAGGTCTTTGATGATCGCTTGATCGGTCTTGACCCGACGCAAAATGAAGGGCTCCACCAACTTTTTGAGAGTAGCGGAGCGAGATTGTTGGTTGTTTTTTTGGATCGGGACTTCAAAATTCTTGCGAAACTGCGCCTCTTTCCCCAAATAACCCGGATTCAAGAAATTGAAGATCGACCAGAGGTCTAACAGTCGGTTCTCGACCGGGGTGCCGGTCAGGGCCAGACGATGATTCGCCGAGAGCTTAAGAATTGCTTTAGTTTGGGCTGCTTTGGGATTTTTGATGTTCTGGGCTTCATCCAACACCACCCGATGCCAGTTTACCCCGCCCAACAATTTGGCGTCTTTACGGGCCAACGTAAACGAGGTAATCACTACATCATGCTCTCGGCAAGCGGCTTTGAAGTCCTTCGTTTCCTTGGCCCGCTGACTGCCATGATGCACGATCGCCCGCAGGTGAGGAGCGAATTTCTCAATTTCTTTCTGCCAGTTGCCCACCACAGACGTGGGCGCCACCAGCAGGGTGGGGGGAATGCGCTGGATCCCATCCTGCTCCGCCAGTTCTTTTTCCTGCACCAGTCGGGCGATCACCTGGACAGTTTTCCCCAGCCCCATATCATCAGCTAAGCAACCATTCAGGCCCAAATTCTCCAGATAGTGTAGCCAGGAAACCCCCCGCTTCTGATACTCTCGCAAGGTCCCGTGTAGCTGTTCAGGATCGGCAATGATCTCTAGTCGACTCTTATCGCTGAGCTTGGAGAGCATTTCGGAGAGGGTGCGATCGCGCTCAAAGTCAACCTCCACTCCATCTTCCCCATCCGCCGTCAGCCGCATAAAGTCCAACAGACTCATTTCTGGGTTTTCCGCCTGCTGCTTTTGCCAAAACTCCAGCATTTGCTGCATCTTGTCCCGGTCCAGCTCTATCCACTGCCCCCGAAACTGCACCAGCGAGGTTTTCGCATTGACCAGTCGCCGCCATTCCGGTTCGCTCACCGCCTCATCCCCAATCGACAGTTCGTACTGGTACTCCACCAGGGTTTCAAACGAGAAGTAGCTTTTCGATTTGTCACTCCCTCCAGAAGCGGATTTGCCTTTGGCTTTGAGGCGAATTTTTGCTCGTTGTCGGCCTTTGGGCGTCCACCAGGCTGGCACAATCACTTTATAGCCCGCGTCTTCCAAAACCCAAGCCGATTCCTTAAGGAACTCAAAGGCGGCGTCGAGATCAACCAAAATACCCACCGGCTGGTCGGTTTCTAGTCCTTGCCAAAACCGGGCGTAGACCCGGGCGGCATAGCCTAGATTCAACAGTAGATTTTGCTCAAAGTCATCGCCGAATTGTGTTTGCAAGTCTTTTTTCTGCTTCGGTTTCATCCGCCAGTAGGCCAACAATGAAACCCGCCGCGATGGGTCATTTTTGGGGGCGATCTGGAATTGAATCTGCCAGGCGTCCTCAGGCTTAGGCGGATCCTGGAGCTGGAAGCAGAGATAAAAGGGGACATCGGTTTGGGTGCGACGGATGCGATCGCGCCAAGCCTGCCACTGTTGATACAGCGCCAAGCCCGCCTGGGAAACCCAGGGAATCCCCTTACGTTTAGGCCGCAGGCAGGAAAACACTAGGGAATCTGCAAGTTTGTTGTCAAAGGATTGAGGGGTGGGGGTGTGGGTAACAATATCGTTAATTAAACAGTCTGAAAAATGACGCAGGAGGGTTTCTCGATCATAGAATTCGGCCGGTTCTTTAGGCTCTGCAAATCCAG
>JAKSDM010000549.1 GCA_022360135.1 Pseudanabaenales cyanobacterium
CAACCTCTAGAAGAATTCAGATTACCCTTGAAGAGGGGGTGATCACATTGAGGCAGTAGTCTGGGTCGGATTAATTATGCAGGAAACAACCCTGGCAGGTCACTATCAGCTGGTTAAGCCTCTCGGCAAAGGCGGTTTTGGAGTGACTTTTCTAGCCACAGACACCCACTTACCTGGCACCCCTTTATGCGTCGTTAAGCAACTTAAGCCCAAAGCCGATGATTTGAGCACCCTTGAGGCCGCCAAACGCTTATTCGACCGTGAAGCTCAAACCTTATACCGTTTAGGGAGTCATAGTCAGATTCCGCGCTTACTGGCTCACTTCGAGCAGGATGGCGAGTTCTATCTGGTGCAAGAATTTATTGAGGGTCAGCCGCTTAACCAAGAAATTACGACTGGGGCCCGGAAGAGTGAAGCGTATGTGATTGCCTTTTTGCAAGAAATCTTACAGGTACTGGCATTTGTCCATCGGCAAAATGTCATCCATCGCGACATCAAACCCGCTAACTTAATCAGGCGAAGTAAAGACAGTAGAATCATTCTGATTGACTTTGGCGCTGTTAAAGAAGTCAGGAGTCAAGCGAGCAAGTCTTATGACGATTACACTCAGACGGTCGTGGTTGGCTCTCCGGGATATATGCCCAATGAACAAATGGCTGGGACCCCCTACTTTAGCAGTGATGTATATGCAGTGGGGATGATCGCTATCCGAGCCTTAACCGGGGTTCACCCCAAAGATATCGAGGTCGACCGCCAGACGGGGGAAGTCAGCTGGCGCATATTGGCGCCCGATGTCAATCCGGAACTTGCCGAAATGCTGGATTATATGGTGCGCTATGATTTTCGCGATCGCTATCCAACTGCGGTGCAAACCTTAGAGGCCCTACAGAGCCTACCGATTGTGACGGCGGACTCTTTGATTATCGCCGCCCCCCGAAAACGACAACCGGCCTCTCCCACTGATGCATCCACCATATTATTGAAGCAATCACAGTCTATCCCGGCGTGGAAATCAAAAGCCTCTATAGATACATCCGTCGCTTCCCCTGTTGTCGCTGATGTCGTCCATCAAACCAAAGAGATTTCCAGCCAAACTAAACGGGAAATCCCCACCAAAATACAAGGCCATAGAATAGCGCCAAGCCTTGCTATTATTAGCGTCTCTATGGGTTTGACATTTCTGGTTACTTGGGCTTTAATGCCTCGACAGTCGGTATACCGAAATGTCTACCAAGCCATTTATGAGGACCCTATCCTGGTATCGCTTTTAGGCAAAGCCGATCGCCTACGACAAGAAGGCAGGTACCAGGAAGCAATCTCGACCTATGACCAAGCCATTGTTCTCAACGCCAAAGTTCCAGAAGCCCACTGGGGTCGTTGCTATAGCCTGAACAAGCTCAGTCAGCCAGAAGCCGCGTTTGATGCCTGCGCCCAAGCGCTGAAACTCAATCCAAAGTATCCAGAAGCTTTTTCTAGTCAAGGATATGCCCTTCACCAGCAGGAAAAATATGAGGCGGCTCTAGAGCATTTTGACCATGCCCTCAAACTCAAGCCAAAATTTGCCGAAGCTTGGACCAACAAGGGGGTGACATTACAGGCCTTAGGATATCGTACGGAAGCCCTTAACGCCTTTAATACCGCTATTGAGATCAATCCAAATTATGCTGAAGTATGGGCGAATCAGGGGGCGGTGCTCTGGAGCTTGGGGCGCTATGACGAGGCGCTTGCTTCCATTGATAGGGCGCTAGAAATTGACCCCGATCACCTCAGTGCGACGAAACTACGTGAACAGGCGCGGCAACAACTTGGCCGCTAGTAAAAAACGCAGATACGGGTAAATAAAATTCCAATAAAGATCCGTAAATATGCTTGATCAGAATCCATTTTCTGTGGCACTGTAGAGTGAGTGTTCCAGTTGCATTTATGGCGTCTTTTAGAGTAAAGGTTGCAGCACTTGGCTAACTTTGTGAGTTCTTGAAGATGAACTTTAGCAAAATTTAGCCGTCTACCTTTGTGGGGTAATCAATCTAATCTACTACTTGGAAGAAAGAGGTGATCACCAGTGTTCCTTTGCCGGCGTTTAGCGTTTTTCTTCGGACTTAGTTTATCGGCCACAACGCTGTTTATGGCCCCCAGTGCCCAGGCCCAAATGCTCGAGATGAATGAGCTTCCGGACTCTAAGGCAGCCTCTGATGATCAATCTGAAGACGCCGCTTGGGGAGGAATGGCCTCAGATTTTGTTTCGCCGGAGAGTTCTCCTATCCTGTATGACAAAAGTCCCTTCAAACCCACGGATAGGAGCCCCTTCCACGCCAAGACCAACGATTTTCTGTGGACCTTACCGGTAAAATTCATCTCCCAGACTAATACAGTAGACAACAACATGGCTAGTGGTCAGAGTAATTGCTTGCGTTTCGCCAGTTCCTCATTAGACCCTAACCAAGACTCAATGGCGGCAACTAGTGTTCTATCAGCTACTGCAAACAACTTCGGGTTAGCTTTATCTGTTGACTGTCTGCTCAATACTGAGGAAATAGTCGACCGGCTTAAGAACGTGACGAGTTTAATGAAAATCGCCAACCTCCAGGAGAAGATAGTCTGCTTATTGCAAGATCCTGAAGCCGCCTGTGACTCTTCTCAAATAGCAGCCCTCAAAGTCAACCAATCCTCAGAAAAAGTGCCTGAGCCTACAGTCTCTGCAGCGGTTTGGCTAGGCGTCGCCGCAGTAGGCGCATTATCGGCTAGATTCAGATCGAAGAGCCAGTAAAGGCGTTGTAGGCAAGTCAGCATCATAGATACCTTTGACATTAAACCATAAGTTGAACTGCCAGCTTAAAGCCAAGGGCTTTTGCCACTTTTGCCAACGTATCAAAAGTGGGATTGCCCCCAGGAGACAATGCCTTATACAATCCCTCTCTAGTCAATACGTGCTTGTCACGCGCCTTAGTCCTACGGTCTCTTAAACTCTCGAACCAGCTTGCAAATATTTCCGTTTGACGAACTTCGATCTTATGTTAGCCGTCGTTCACATGTAGCATATTGTCAACTAAAGTTATCAGGTAGCCCGACGCTTATTCTTGGTGACTTCTAACGTTTGAGTTGAGCCGATGCAGATAACCTTTGACTTTCACAGATAACCTCTCGACGGTCGGTTCCAACGACTGGTTATACCACCTTCGCTACTCAGACTCAATCGTCTTCAAGAACTCGTCTACTGTAATCACCAGCACATCACAAAATGGGTGCAATACGAGCAAATCCCTGTCACCACTGATGATGTACTGCGCTTCTCCATTCAAAGCCAACTCCAAAACCTTGTCATCTTTTGGATCACGGCACTCTTGCACATTCTCAGTTATTTCAACCAGAATTGCCCGTTCTACTAAAGCTTCTAAAAATTCCTCCCGTTCTTCACTTGTCA
>JAKSDM010001757.1 GCA_022360135.1 Pseudanabaenales cyanobacterium
AGCCAAGAGAGTAGGAATCATCAGCACGCCAAACCAGCCAATGTAAAGGCGGTTATCGGTGCTGGTGATCCACTGACAAAACTGCTCCCACAGGGAAGCGCTTTGGCGCTGCTGTAGGGTTGTGGTCATGATGGATAATTACACTGTAGGTTATATATCAAAGTGAATAGCTTTTACGCTTCTTCACACAAGATAGAGTATCACTAATTTAATCAATAAAACAATCTTTATATTTTTTATATTTAGTCAACCAACCGCTTTAATCAGCTGCCTAACTTAAAGGCTTCAACAAATAGCGCGTACGTCAGGCCAATCTTAAACGCATTCGCCGCCTCTAGCAGGAGGGAGCGCTGGGAATTGTCTGCAACTGGAGAATCTCCAGGGCGCTGCCATTGCCTGCCGTAAACCAACCAACTCACCAGTTCAACAAATAGCAGCAAAATCGCCGATATCACCACATCTAGATCGGCAGTTTGGCCAGCGACCGATGAGAGAACAATGGCGAAAAAGTAGCCGAACAAAAGACTGATAATGATCAGAGATAACCGCCGCCAGGGATTAAAAATCCATCGGGTAAATCGGTTAGAGGTACTACTGATCAGGGTATTGAGGCGAGTTCTTTGCATGGCTTATTCCTGCCGCATTTCGGCATAGGCCTCATAGACGCTATTAACGTTGTACCAGTTGAGGAAGATCCGGGTAATTTCCTGGGCGAGTTGGGGTTTGCCCTGCTTGATCAGCCACTGCAACAGCGGCGCCAACGTATGCTCATTCAGGAGGCCGCCCAGAGAAAGCACGCCCCACAAAATACGATGCAGCCAGGTCATCTGAATCATCATCCGCACATCTAAGGTGGGATGTTTTTGATAGAAAACCACTCCCATCCGAGCCCGCTGGATTTCCTTATCAATCAGGTCAGGCATTTGATCGAGGGAAAAAGGGGCGTGCCAGTGATAGCCCACTGCCTCAGGACACTTGATCAGCATCAGCCCCATTTGCTTGAGCCGCACGCCCATTTCCAAATCTTCCCAGCCGTATTGGTTGAATTGGGTATCGAAGAGTCCGGCTTCGATCAGCCACTTACGCGCGATCGCCACATTATTTGTCTCAAAGTACGCGGCTGAAAAATCGGTCAGCTTATAGGGCTCTGAGGTTGGGTCCTCAAAGTTGCAGGTGTCAATCACCCG
>JAKSDM010001571.1 GCA_022360135.1 Pseudanabaenales cyanobacterium
GGAGAAGTCGTCAAAACCCTTACTCTGATTTGGGAGTGGGTTGAGCCAGAAGACATGATCGGACAGTTGGAGTTTATCTAATCTTTTACTCAAGCCAATACCATAAACAAACGGCCAACCCTACGGTTTTCCAGGCAATGCCGAACGTAAGCCAAGATCTACATCGACCTTAAGAAACTAAAAGATCTCGTCAGCTAAAGCTCCGGCAACCGAGGCCGACTATTCACACTTCCCGCATAATTCTCATAAAGCGTCTGCACATCATGCCTTGTCAACTGCGCCACCTCTAACGGATTCATTCCCATATCTAATGCATGAGAAATAAACGTATGGCGCGTATTGTAAGGCTTGCGATAATCAATCCCCAGCTCATCAATGATCGTTGTCCAGGCGCGATTCCTAAAATACCGACCAAAAATAATCCAACAATGGAGTGCTTCTACCCACCAAGGTGGCACCTCGAAACGCCCTATTTAGAAGACAAAACCCTCTCTATGAGCGGGTTTTGTCAAAATCGGAGCGGCGGGATTTGAACCCACGACCCCCACTACCCCAAAGTGGTGCGCTACCAAGCTGCGCTACGCCCCGATGACTTTATGCGTTAAATAAGCATAACATATGGGTACAGTTCCCTCGGTCCAAGCGGGTTAAGAAAGTCTGGCGGGCAGAGGGTTAAAACCCATAGCTCCAACGAGCATAATATCCTCGAACATCGATATGGGTAAAGACTGTAGCGCTAGCAAGGCCGCCTCGGGAGCCCCACCAGGGACTCAAGCGATCATAGACATCATAGGGATGGATGCCCGTCACCACAAAATCAACCGCGTCGCCAGAGAGGTGGCGAGATCGCGACGCCCCCCCAACTCGACGATTCGTGACCGGATCCCGATACCAGGAGTTGATCGTGATTGGTCGGCTCCCCAACAGCTTTCTAACTTCTTCCATCACCCGCGCAACTTGGAGAATTCCATACACGATGTCCTTATTGACCGGAATCCGGCTGCCATTCTTGGTCGCCTCCGCCCAGGTAAAGTGACCGCCGGGCAAAATCGGATTAGCCAGATAGAAAGTGCTGCTGAAGCCAGGTAAACGGATACTGCCTTGGGTTGCAGCATCCACCTTTTTGAGGTCCTTGGGTTGGTTATTCGGTTCGTTGCCCTCGATCCGCACATCAGGCGCATAGGCATACCAGGTGTTGCGATTCTCAGGGCCCAGAAACGCATTAGCCAGCGCTATCCTGACATGATTGTCGGCGGCCGAGACGTGAGAATGTAGTTCAAATACCGTCCCGTTTTTGATGAAAAGTTTTTCTGAGTCTGATAACTCACCGGATAAAACAGGTTTGAGCTTAAACAGCGTGTCACTCACCACCTGTACTTTCATGGAAGTTCCACGGATGCGGATATGTGGGCTGTAAACATACCAAGTGTTGCGGTTTTCAGGTCCCAGAAAGGCATTGGAGATCACTACTCGCATATGATTCCCTTCAGCTGGCAAATAGGCCTGGAGGTCATACTTAGCGCCATTCTTAACAAAAACCTTTTCTGAGGCCGAAAGCTGATTGGACTGAACTGGTTTGAGCTTAAACAGGGTATCGCTCACCACTTCAAGTTTGACAGGAGACGCCTCGATTTTGACGTCTGGTTTGAACGCGTACCAAACCTTAGTCTCCTCTCTGTCTAGCGACTGATTAGCCAACGTCACTCTGACATGATTATTCTGGGTGGCTACGTAGGACTCAATCTCAAAGACAGTTCCATTTTTGACAAACACCTTCTCCGAGTCTGAAAGTTCTCCAGACAGCACCGGCTTCAGCTTAAATAAAGTGTCACTGATGACTTTAACCTTCATGACGCATGCATTCTAGGTTGGTTGATATACCGTCAGCGCAAAGTATATCGAGATTAGCCTAGCTTGCTGAAAAACAGACCTGGCAAACTTTAAGTAAAGTTACAGTGGATCTGGCCCAAAACACTAAAAAACTTCCAAGCCAGTGAGAGCCTGCAAGAGCTGCGGAACAACCTCAACGGGCCACCCACCCTCTGCTCTGCGCCGCCCCAATAAGATAAACCGAAGTGCGAAAGCATCAGCATACCCTTCAGCTTCTAGCCAGATCAAATCACCTTCCACCTCGCAAGCAATCTTTTCCGACTCCATCAGCTGATTCGACATTTGAGCCATCGTCTCCGCCAACTGCTTCGCTAAGCGACAAAACTGATTGAGTTCCGCTGCCGTTAATTCAATCGACCAGCAATCACCTGCTAGGAGAGCTTGGAACACAGGCGCTTCTGGATCCCAACCAACGCGCCATCCGTCTCCTTGCTTAACCTGACGGGACAAAATGTACGTTCTCTACTCGCCAATAATCTCAGGCTGAGTTAACTCATCAGACATTTCGATAATCGCCCGCAGCACTGGCTTCATCTTTGAGTCATCCAGCGCGTCAAATTCTTCAAACCGTCTGCGCTGCGCCCGATTAGCCACCTGAACCGTAATTCGATAGCGGTTGGAAGCGGCGCTAATCAAGTCTTCAGTCCGACGCATTAACTGGTTACTGTCGAAGGGAGAGCGCTTCAGCATGAAATCCACAATTTTGTAGTATCTCTTTCTAGTGTATCAGCAGAACTCTGTGGCTGGCGGCGCCAGCCACAGAGTTCGGAATTGTTCAGATTGATTTTGGAGCAGATATGATGGAGGGGATTTTGTAAAGAATTGAAAAGCGTCACAGAGAATGGTAAATTCCCATATCAAGTAAGGGTTGCAATTTAAGTTTTGTAATCCGATTGCTCTTGTTTATTTCTATTGACTTTTGATAGTTTCCTAAAATTTCTTGCTCAATGCTGGCTCCCTCTGCTCCTGAAAGAATCGTTACTCACTCACGCAACTCACTCAACCTTCATCCCAAA
>JAKSDM010001502.1 GCA_022360135.1 Pseudanabaenales cyanobacterium
AACCGTGACCAGATATAGGGCAGCTTCCTCCTCACCATCAATTTCTAATAACTGATTTAAGGCATCATCGAAAAAGGCGCCGATGCTGCAAACCCCGAGTCCCAGAGCTGTAGCCGCTAGATAGAGGTTTTGCCCCAGATGTCCGACTTCCATCAACACATAGCGATAGGTTCGCTCGTGGTACTTCCAGCGAGTGCGCTGAAAAATGCCGGACACCACAAAACAAAGATTCGCTTCACCTAAAAAGTCCTGGCTAAGCCCGGCTTTGATCAGGGGCTGCCGCAAGTCCCCTGACTTGACTAGCTCTAGCTTGTGGTGTTGGATGGCGTGGTGGTAGAGGCCGGGTTCCAGTCCTTCAACCCGGTGGACAATGGGGTAAATTTCCAGGGGATATAAGGCTCCAGAGGAGGGGACGGTTCGAAATCCCCGATTCTCCCAAGTGATTCCCTGGCCTAGATACAGCAGTTGAGATAGATGCACCAGGGGCAAAATGCTTTGGGTGTTGTAGTTGCGGCGCGATCGCCGAGTGATGATGGTGGTGACAAGATCCAGGGTGGGCTCAGTTGCTCCGGAAATTAGCCTGCTATTGGCGTCAGATGAACTGAAGGCAGGCGGGGGGAGATCGATCTGCAGGGCGTCTGGATAGGTTTTGTAGCGGGGGGGCTGTTTGCCCCAATTGAGCAAGGTGTCAATCGTCTCAGAATAGCCGGGTTGACTCCACTTGTGGTAAAGCAGACCAAGATCCTTCTCGACATCGGGTAGCTCGATCGTTTCGCTGGGGGTAACAAAGCGATCAAAACCAATGCCGGTGGCGATCGCCAGAATGGCCAGCAGCAGGTTACGTCGTCCAGCCTGTTTTCCCTTACTGGCGGTAGAGGGGTCGGTAGAGGAGCTGAGGGTTGATGAACGGGGGAGGGTAACCGGACCAGAGGACTGCTGAGGGGCGGCGATGGCGTCGCCAGTGAAGCGGGTCATCCCTCCCCAGCGAGGAGCGAGGGGGCGATCGCGGAGCCGATGCCGGACAAAAGCTTTGACCCTGCCCCAGGTTTGGATCAGGTGGGCGACAGCCAAGGAAATCCAAAAATATCCCACCTGGCTATGGAAGCCGAAGTGGTGCAGACCCATAGCGTCCGCAATCAGCCCTGTGAAGAAGACGTAGAGACTGCTGCCCATCAGCAGAATAATTACGACGTAGTCCAAATCACGTCGTTTCATAGGG
>JAKSDM010000942.1 GCA_022360135.1 Pseudanabaenales cyanobacterium
ACTAGAACGGATCTACCGATCCCTACTGTCGTGTCAATTAGATTTTTTGAAATTCCTACAGTACTACACAGAAGGCTGTTTTGGGGTCGTTAACCCGCCAAAGTAATTGACGCGATCCGCCAAAGTAATTGACATTTAATATGCAGATTTGTATTTTGAATCGTTCTTCTACCTCAGGGATTTTCCCCCTTGGGCTGAATCGCCCCGATTTTAGCGCTGGATCTGAGCCGTAATGATGGCTGATCGAGAAAGGTGGGGGATAGGGTTGAGGGATCTCAAGGGCGGTCGCTTCATGGTGCGGACCACCCTGAGGGTATAGAGTTCAGCCATCATTGCCAGAGCGATCCGGGTTCCTAGTAACGCCGCTACGCCCCATGTGCTCCAAATCAATCCAGCCAGGAGGGGACCGACTACCGTACCCGCATCCTCCCCAGCGCTCATCAAGCCGATGATTTGGGCGCGTTTTGACTTGTCGCCCGCCGAGATTTCCGCCATCATAGCGGCCCAGGCGGGGCGAAAGGCGGCGGCGCCGACGCGGTCGCAGACCTTAGCACTGAGGAAACCGGCAAAGGTGGGCGACACCCAGTAGAGGATAGAGGAGGCCACATTAGCCAGGCTGCGGGTCATTAGCACCCCCTTGCGACTGGCGTGATCGTAGAGCCAACCAAACACCGGCGTCGAGACTAGCGTGACGATCGTCGAGACCAGATAAAAGAAACCAGCCTGGGCCTCGCTCAAGCCCGCATATTCAACGAGCAACAAGGGCATGAGACTGCGGAGCATCCGGCCGATGCTGCTGATCAGGAAACCATATCCGATGAACGGCAACAAGTTGGTCTTGAGGAGAGGACGCTGGGTGACTGGTTCTCGGTGAGTGGCTGGCGGTTTTTTGGCCTGAACCGGGGACTTATCCAGCTGTGAGCTTTGGTGTTGGGGAATCAAAACAGTCACCGCCATCAGGGGCAAAACAGACAGCATGAAGGCGAGCCCAAATACCCAACCAAAATTGGCGGCGGTCAGTGTCAAGATCACACCAGCGACCCCTTTACCAATCGAGCTTGCCGTCCCTTTAGCTGTCTGATACCAGGCGAAGGTGGCCGCCAGTTGCTGCTTGGCGCTGCGATCGGCGATTAAGGCGTGCATGGCGGGATCTCGCATCGCTTTCGCCACCCCGCGTGTCACCTGGAGTAGATAAAGATGCAACGGGGAGCTGGCCACAACCAGCAGCAAGACCATTAGGCTGCGCATCGCGATCGCCAGGGTGGCGCTGCGCTTATATCCGATTCGGTCTGCCAGCCAGCCGATGAAAGGTTTGAGAGCCATAGACACGGCTATATTTAATGAGGCCAATAGGCCAATTTGGGTCAGACTCAGCCCCAGATGCCGAGCATACAGGGGAAGAGCAAAGGCAATCAGGCCAAAGCTGAGGCGTGAAAAGAAGCCTTCGCTAATGACTCCCAACAGCGCCAGAGTTCTTTGGCGTGACTGGGATTTGGGCTTGGGAATCTGGTTGGATTGGAACATGGCCTTCTTCTTCACCTGAGAATAGAGAATGTGCTCGATCTGGGCGATCCCACGCTGAGTCGCGCTGTTGTCTCTTTAACCTCAACAGTTGCATTGTATCGAGCCGAAAAATGAGTCCACAACGAATAAATGTCATCACTAGGACATGACATCTGTCATATTCTTTAGTGATGACATTGAGGCTAAAACACGCTGTTTCAAACGATGTGTGTTTCAGCAGGCGCTACCACTATACCTGGGAACAGAGAACGTTCTCGATCTGAACGATTCCGCGCTGGGTCGCCCTGTTGTCCCGAGGGTTCAACACACTGTAGTGAAGCACCTGCTCTCGCTGATCGGGGTAGCGATCGCACTGCAAATTTTGATCAATTAAAGACTTGAGTTCCAGCATCTGATCGCAGACATCGCCACACTGCCAGAGATAGGTCATGGAGGCGACATCGGCGCTACGGCGCAGCACCCCAGGTTGAGGATTGAGGAACACCGCCGGACGGGCGAAGTACAGCCACTCATAGCCAGCGGCGGAGATATCGCCGATGAATAGATCCGCCTGGGCGAACCAGGGCATGACATTTCCCGAACGAATCAGCTTAATACCGGGAATTTGCTGGAGCTGCGCCACAATCGCCGGGTCGTAGAACGGACGGTTAGGGTTAAAAATATTCGGGTGGGGTTTGACAATTAAGTTGTAATCCTGTCGGATCTGATCCACGACATCCAAGTTGTTCAAAAACCGCTCAATCGAGCTGATACCCTGTTTGCGCCAGGTTGGGCAGTAGATAATCGTTTTGCGGTCATTGTCGAAGAGTCTCGGCAGGGTCGGCGGGTGGTCGAACTTGGGATAGCCGACTAGCGCCCACTGCATCGTTCGATTGATGGGGGTCTGCAGCAAACGGTCTACTTGCCGCTGACCTACACATAGGCAAAGGCGGTAGTCACTAAAATCCCGTTCATAGGTGAAGGGTTTATCAGACATACCGTGAAAGATTTGAATAGCGCGAGTGTGACGGGTTCGCTCCGGCGCTCGCAAAAAGGTCGGCGTCAAAACCAGATCATAGGTATCTAGATCACAGTTTGTGGTGAACAGATGGGTATACCCAGCATACTCTTGACTGCCTTCACCGTCAACACTGGGCTGACGAACCACCAGAAAATTTTGATGGATGCCCTGCTGCCGGAAATAATCCAGGTAGGGCTTCAGTGCAGCAAAGTAGTGCAGGTTAGCGACATCTCTCAGATAGTAAGCAATGCGTTGGGAGGCGATGGGGTTCTTGATCGGTGTTGTGGCGAAGCCTAGCATAGTACCGTCCAAATTGATTGATGAAAAACGAGGGGAGAGCAAGGGGGAGCAGGGGAAGATGGGGGAGATGGGGGGGGTGGGGGAGATGGGGGAGATGGGGGGGATGGGTAAGCAGAAACTCAGCTCAGGAGAGGTGTTTAAATTTTTGAGTAAATCGCGATTTTTCGACGGAAAATCAAGGCTTTTAGCTACGTCTGACAGAATTTTCCGAACACTTCTCTCGCCACACGATCAAACTTCCACATCTTGATTGATAAAACACTATCCCTCCCTGCTCCCCCTGCTCCCCATCTCCTCCCTGCTCCCCCTGCTCCCCCTGCTCCCTTGCCCCTTATCTAAGAAACTGTTGTGTAAACCAGGCGATCGCCGCCTCAGTCGCGCCGCCTGGATTGTAAAACAGGTCTTGGGCAATCCCCCGACGAATCTCTGAGAAATCCTCGCGGTGGGTCAGACTAGCGGCGATGGTCTCCTCTATTTGGTCAGGTCGCTTAACTATGAGTCCGCCGCGTCGCCCCTGTGTCTCATCCACGAAGGCTCCCTGATCTTTCGCCCGCTGAATCAACTCAGGCACATCCAGAAAAACGAGGGGACGATTCAACAGGGTATATTCGTTGGCCACGGATGAGGCGTCAGTGATCAACAGATCTGAGAGACTGAGTAAGGGAATGATATCCAGGCCGTGGACAACCTGTGTATGTGCGTTCTCGAAAGGCTCCAGTTCGACAAACCAGTCGATGTCCTGGTTCTTAGGGTGGTCATGGGGTTTAATCAGCAGGTCATACTGGTCCGTTGCCGCCAGGCGCTGAATCACCTCTTTACCCATGATTTCCAGCGAATTATCAGCCTGTCCGGTGGGGGCGTAGAGGAGGATGGGACGCTTACCATCGAACCCGTATTTTGCTAGCAGCGCCTCCCGATCAAAGCTTCCCGTGAGCATGAGGTCGGTTTTTGGGAAACCAATTGGGACGCCTCTCGGATCATCGGCGGCCAGCAGCCCGGTTTCGACGAATTTCCGCTGCATGTAAGGACCAATCAGAAAGAAGAAGTCGTAAACCAAATTTTCGACCCGCACCCCCCGATTGCGGAAGGAAACCCCGTGGAAAATCTGAATTTTTGTACCGACGTTTTCCGGCGGTAGGATGATCCGCTTGTTCGCAGCAAACAAGACATCAAAGCGACGGCTCTGAATGTCGTCAACCGAGAGAATGCGCTCTGAAGGGATGTGGAATGGGGCATACATACCGTCGCTATCGTAGTGGTATCCCGCCGTTTTTTGGGTGCGTAGACCGCCGGAGACATAAACCTCCACACCGGCCAGCCTGACCAACTGTTCATAGATGGGTCGAAAGCAGAGAAAATGAACCGGGGCATACCCGGTAAAAAGAACGGTAATCGGTTGATGATTGAGCATTTCTAGTCCCCTGATAAAACTTGTATTGAAATGAACCGATACGTACTCGGTAAAAAGAACGATAATAGGTGATGATTAAGCATTTCTAGACCTCTGATAAGATTTTATTTAACCCTGGTAGGGAAAGGTAGTGACTGTGGCCGTTCAGGATACATTCGGCCTCGGTGATGACGAAGGAGAGGTGGGTTTGCCATCTTTCCGGCAGCATCCGTAGGGATGAAATCTTGCCGCGCAGTAGCAATTGCATGGCCACATGCCAGGCCAGACATTGGCGCTGAATGGGCTGCTGCGTCTCTGCTTCATAGCCGCAGATCAGCGCTTCTGCACAGGCGCTAGCCGCCCCCAGGGCAATCTTCTCACAGCCTGCCAAGTAAATTAGATGGGCCAGGAGACGACCTACATCATAGAGCGGATCCCCTAAAGATAAGGCGTCCCAGTCCACAATGCCGACGCCATTGGGGCCATAGAGAATCTGATCGCCGAAGAGATTACCGTGAATAGGCCGGTTTGCAGAAAAGGAGAGTTGTCGCGATAAGCCATCAAGGGCTGCGATCACATCGTTAAGTCGCCCACTCAGATCAGGCAGCGCTAGCGAGACGCCGCTGGTGCGCCGACGCAGCAAGACTAGCTCTTTGGCAGGAGTCCAAGCGGTTTCTGGACATAGATCACAGCCATGCAGTCGAGCCAGGATGCGGCCCACCTGAGCAAGTGGTTCGGGCAGAAACCGCAGCATCACCGCCGTAAACTGCTGGCCAGGAACCTCGCTCATCAGCAGGGTATGGCGCTCTGGATTGTAGGCGATCAACTGGGGAACTGTGAAGCCTAGATCACGCCCTTCCGCCGCCTGGTTAATCTGTTTGAAATTACGGATAATGACTGAGGCCTCTGTTTCCTGGAACAGCTTGACGAAGTAGCGATGGTGGGTATGGGGATTCTCCCAGGTCAGCAGCGCTCGCTTCAAAGGTACATAACGGAAGAGTTTCGGGGCGGGAAAATCTCTCCAGTCAGGCGACCATTCAGTGTCAGGAACTAAGCGTTGACAAGACTGTTCAGGATTTAGCAGCTCGGCCAGTTCCTCTCAGTTTGGGGCATTGGGCAATGTCCAAACCACTGTTCGCCACTGAGGAATGGGAAATACAGGCGGTCCCAGACAGGGCAAGCAGTCCTGACTGTGTGCGCGCTCCATCTCTTGATGGGCTTCATCGGCTTGGGAAAAGATGTGAAAGAAGAAGTTGAGTTTCACTGTTGATGCGGTTTCATCGTCTAGGATGACGATCGCCTCAGCCATGATTCGCGCCTGCTTAAAAGGTTTATAGTGGGTTAGCCCCGGTTTAATCTGAACGGCTGCAGGCGGCTTGTCCGCCCAACCAGCCCAAACCTCGGCAATCACTGTCTCAACAACATGTGGCGTCCGGATATGCTGGATAGTCTGGAAAACAGGATCCTGAATATAACTCATCACGCTGCCTCCGCATAAGCATTGACAGGCGCCGCCGTTAAGGACAATGGCAACGGGCAGTTGAGGCGGAGGGTGGAAACTGACTGGCGGAGTCTCGGCCAGACATGCTCACACGCCTGGAGCCAGTCTTGCGGGAAATCAATTTCAACCCACGGTAAACCTGCAATGTTCACCCCCGTGATTGAGCGTGTCTTAGCCAGACGCTCAACCGCCGCTGGAGCCCATTGATTCTCTCCCCCCTGTGATAAGGAGGTCTCCACATCACAGAAGAATTGGGCCGTATCCTGGGCGTCAAATTTCAGCAGCCCAATACTCTCGCCCTGAGCATGTTCTATAGCGAGGGCTTTGCTAATCCGCTGCAGTTTTCCATCGACTAGCGACACCTTCATGTGTTCGGCCTCGGTTCCTGAGCTGGCATCGTAGGCCAGAGCGCTACCTGAGGCTGTGAGAAGATGCTGATAGACCAATGGATGCGCTAGCACATCGCTATTCAATAGCAGAAATGGACCGCGCACCCAGTCTCGGGCTAATGACAATGAGTAGAGACTGTTCGTTTGAGCATACCGATGGTTGATGATGCAGTGGCATTGATCGCCAATCACCCGATAGACTTGGTCCGCCTGATATCCCAGCACCACACAGACATCAGTAATGCCAAAGCTGCGCAGCACGGCCAGTTGGTATTCGATTAAAGTCACCCCATCGACTTGGGTTAGACACTTGGGCTTACCGTTGAGTACTTGAGCGAGTCGTGAACCGCAACCAGCCGCCAAAATAATTGCTTGCATCCTTTTTCTCCTTTGCAATTTAATTGTTTAACTGTTCTGCTCTCAGCAGG
>JAKSDM010000234.1 GCA_022360135.1 Pseudanabaenales cyanobacterium
ACTCGCCAATTGTAGAAACTGCCCCCTCGTGAGGGTAATCTCCCCAAAACTAGGAATCCAAGCGACCCATTCTCCAGGAAAGGTTTCACATAAGAGCAACGCCTGGTCAAAAGCGTAATCAGACGGGCGATTACGTAGTTGCACCCATAACCCTTGTTGGGGCGTGAAAGCAGCTTCGATAGGCGTTGCAGTGTCGAGAGTCGCCATGGTGAAAGTTGGCTGGACCATATTCATATCCATCCTGATAATTCTGTATTCAATGCTACAAAAAATAGCTTCCTATTTCACAAAAATGTCTCAAAACTATACGGGATGTTCCTTAGAATATTAAAGCTTTACTCAAAATGGCCATTCGGCAAAATAGTTGCTACAACTAGGTAAGCCTCCACCTCAGAACTATCTTGGCTTAGTCCAGCAACAGGGGTTGTCCCAATGTCTCAAACTGCGCGGGTCTAGTTCTTCAGCGCCTATTCTGTTTCTATTAGCAAATTGCTCTTGGTGATGGGTCATGGGTTGGCGCCCACCTCGGTTAAACCGACAAACAAATCTGTGAGCCTGCTTCGGTCTTATGTATGTCAATGCGGGTCTGAAACGCTTCGCGGAAGTGGGGCATGTGGGTTACGGTTAGAATACAGGCGAAGTCCGATGAGATCGCATTGATCGCCGCAATTAAGCGATCGCAGCCTTCCTGATCCTGGGTGCCGAAGCCTTCATCCACGATCAACATTTGTAGCGTCATGCCAGAACGTTGGGCCAATAGGCGGGCCAGAGCAAGGCGGATAGCGAAGTTAACCCGAAAGGCTTCGCCACCGGAGTAGGTCTCGTAGGGACGAGTGCCTCGGGCGTCAGCAATGAGAATATCTAGCGTGTCGATTAGTTTAGCGTTACGACTGCGTCCAGCCCGTTGGGTGACAAACTGGACATGGAGTTGATTGGCGCTCAGGCGGCCTAAAATCTGATTGGTTTCCGCCTCTAGCTGAGGTAGTAAGTTCTCGATCATCAGCGCCTGGATGCCATTTCGACCAAAGGCATGGGCTAATTCCCGGTAAATCCGCGATCGCTGACGGGCGGTCTGGAGTTCCTGTTGTTGGGTGTCATACTGCTGCTGCAGTTGGTCCAGCTGCTGGAGCTGTTGTTGCAGAGCGCCTAAGCGAGCCAGTTTTTGATCCCGCCAGCTTTGGCGCTGCTGGAGCGATTGCTCCAAGGCATCGATCTGAACTTGATAATCGGGGGTTTGCTGGAGTTGGCGTTGCAGCTGAGCAATTTCAGCCGCGATCGCCTGCTGTTCAGCGCATCGCTCTCGCCAAGTTTGGGTCAATGTCTGCAGTTGCTGCTGGACCAGTGGCAGTTGTTGCTTAGCCTGGACCAATTCTTGATGGCGGAGGCGCCAACTTTGAGCTTGTTGTAAGGCTTCTCGCAGCGCCTTATGCTGCTCTAAACTGTAGCCAATTTCAGCGATTTGCTGTTCCAGTTGGGTGATCGTTTGCTGCAGAGGGGATTGGGCCAGGTTGGACATTTGAGTATCCAGATCAGCAAGCTTTGCCTCCAAGTCTGACCTTTGCTCTGTCAGACGGGCCTGCCGTCGTCGAGCCTGCTGTATGTCAGTCTGTTTGATTTCCGCCCACCGCAGTCGATCTACCTGACCTCGTACCAGAGCGTGATCGCGATCGTCATAGCTCAGTTCCGCTAGACGTTGGTCAATCGCCTGCAGTTCTTCGTGCAGATCTTCGGCATAGAGATTCTCTTGCAGGCAACGCTCTAGCTGGGTTCGTTCCTGTTCGAGGTGTTGCAGTCGATCCTGCACATTCACGGTGGAATAAAGTTGAGCCTGTAAGCGCCCCCGTTTTTCTAGGATAGGTCCGTATTTTGCCAGTTCATCATCCAACTGTCGGTATTCTTGTCGGAGCACCTGAATCTCTTTCTCAGAAACTGCCAGTTGCTCCCGAATCACCCAAATTTGTTCCTGGATTTCCCGGTGCTGACTCTGATGACGTTCCAGCACTAGTCGCCAGTGGTGTTCGTCCAGAGAGCGATCGCACACTGGACAGACCGCATTGGGTTCTGATAACAATCGAAGTTTATGGTCCAGGTGACCAAGCTGGACCTCAAAATCCCGTTGATGGGCCTGAAGTCGTTCCATGAAGCTGCGTCGCTCTAGCCCCTTATCCCGTACTTTTTCTTGGTATGCCTGCCGCTGTTCCAAGTATTCCAGCGTGTGACTCACCTCCAGAACTGTTTGCATGAGTTGGGGCTGTTGGGCCTGCTGGGTCTGAAGCTGCTGTTCAGAGTTCCCCAATTCCTCTAAACGAGCCGACAAACGCGCTTGAGCCCGTTCAATTTGACTCTGAATTTGCCGCCGTCGCTGCTGCAGCGGCGTCACCCGCAGCTGTAGGTGATTGAAGTGGTTGAGTTGGGTTTGAGCCTGACGGAGTTGAACCAGCGTCGCTTCAACCTCTGCTGATTGACTAAGAATTTGCTGGAGCTGCTGCTGCTGCTGGCCCAGCATTTCCAGATTGCTCTCAGCTTGCCGGTGCTGATCTTTGAGGGTGTTCAGCCCTTCTGCCTGTTGCTGCTGGAGGCGGGTGCACTTTTCTTGAGCAGCCTGATAGGTTTGGAATTTAGCCGTTTGCTGCTCCTCTTCCGCCTGAAGCTGCTGTAGTTGGCGATGTCCTGCTGCAATTCCCCCCGCCTCCGCCAATATAGCCTCAAGCCCTTGCTGGCGCTGCTG
>JAKSDM010000848.1 GCA_022360135.1 Pseudanabaenales cyanobacterium
ACATTCGGCAAATATATACCGCATGTCTATCAGGTGGTCGCCAATGGAGGAGTGTGGTGTGTGAAACCCACCCCAGATGGAAATCATACTAGGGTTTATGGCGCTTCGAAGTGTGGAATTAGGTAAAGCATCAAGGACCTAGGTATAGAATGTTATACAAGTTAGGGCTTACCCGGTTATAGGGTATAGGTAAAATCTTCGGCTATCAGTCCAGGCGTGCGGATCCCACCTAAATGTCGATGGCCGTAGGTGCCCACTTCTGGTATGAAGGTTTGACTATCGGTTAGATTCACCAGGGTTTCACCCAAAAAGCGATAGAGGCTTTCATCAAAGCGCAAATTTTCGATCGGCGCCACGATTTCTCCTTGTTCGACCCAGAAACAGGCGTAGCGCGTCATACCAGTGATTCGTCCATTGGGGCGATCGCTCCAGTTAAGATAATGCAGGTTCGATACATACAACCCCGTATCCAGAGTTTCAAGAATTTTGTCAGTCGGTAGAGCGCCCGGACTAACCTCAGGCGCTCGTAGGTATTCTCCTGGCTCAGCATGGTTAGAAACGTCGCCATACTCTTTGGCAGTTCTAGAACTGATCAGGGTATTCACCAACTTGCCAGCGACAATCAGCGGCAATTCAACCGGGGCGATCTCCCCCAAACTATTGAAACGCGGCGTCGCCCCATGCCGGAAGTTTTCCTTCAGGTTGAACTGGGGTGACAATTCTTTCTCTTGCCGCTGTAAGGGACCCAGGGCGCTTCCCCCTCGCTGGATAGCTGCTTCGCTAACGCCTCCCCAAGAAAACATGCTGACTAGATCCGCCACAGCCGCAGGGGCCAGATAGGTGCGAAATTGCCCCCGCGAGACTGGTCTAGACGGTTGTTCCATCTTGGCCAACAAATCCTTAGACGCCTGCAGATTTCTGCCATACGCCTGATCATCCCAATGACTACCGGCAAAAACTCCCTTCACCGCCTGCCCTGCAACCGTAAACAGAGAATAATCCAGATTAAAGGTTTCGGTTTCAAACCAGTGGCGCTGCCCAACTGAATCCGCATAGGCGCGTACTGACAATCCGCCAGCATAGAACCCAGTAAAGTCCAACTCTTGGACCCCAGGGAGTAGGGTTGCGGCCACAGTCTCTGGGGTCAGTAAGCGGCCTGAGTGGGTTTCCCGGCTAGTTGACTCACCGCTGGGTAATACTAGGTAAGGGTCAACTGGCAGCTGGGGAACTTCCTGGCGCAGCTCCGCTAATGCTGTCTGAATCTGGAGCCAATCGGATCCCTTATCCCCGGTGAAGGGCAGGGTGCGATAACTGGTGCGTTGATCCTGTATCAGGGTCAGGCGCAAGTCCCCATCCGCCACCAGACCTGTTTGCCGCACTCTGGCCCGATTAAAGCGAATAAATTGGCTGTGTTCCCCTACTAAAGTCAGGGTCACAGCTTCATTCGACTTTACCTGCGCCATCAGCGCTTCCACCAATAAGTTAAAAATCATTTCCAGATTTACCGGCTGCATCAGGTATCTCCTCCAAAGACTTCTACATTGGCGAAGGCGCAAACTGGGGCGGCGTGACCGACGCGAATCACTTGATTGGGTTCTCCTTTGCCGCAGTAAGGGGTGCCGTAGACTTGCCAGGTGGTGCGATCGCCCACCTGCATCAGGCTACGCCAAAACTGTGGGGTCGTTGCTCGATAGTTGGGATTCCGTAGCGTTTTGGTCAACTGGCCATGCTCAATCAGTTTGGCGTACTCACAACCGAACTGGAACTTGTAGCGCTGATCATCAATCGACCAGGAGCGATTGGTTTCCATATACACCCCCTGTTCAATCCCAGCCAATATATCTGCAAAAGAACTCGTTCCCGGTTCCAGATTAATGTTCGCCATTCGATCAATCGGCGGCCGATTCCAAGAGCAGGCTCGGGCGCAGGCCACCCCCGGAGCCTGCAACCGCGCCTGACTTTCAAGACTACCCAAGCCGCGCTCTAACTGGCCATTGCGGATCAAATACTCCTTTGAGGCAGACGCCCCCGTATCGTCGAAGGCATAGCTGGCGAACTCACCCGAGACGGTTGGATCAAAGGTAATATTCATCAACTTCGCCCCGTAGGATAGGGCGCCAAAATCTTCTGGTTTGACAAAACTGCCGCCAGCATAATTACGCTCATCTCCTAGAATTCGGTCTAATTCCAGGGGATGCCCCACACTTTCATGAATTTGCAGCATCATCTGGTCCGGCGCCAGCACTAGAGTCGTGGCGACAGTCGGACACTCTTCAGCTGTTAACAGCTCCACTGCCTGCTCGCCCACCCGTTGTACCCGTTCCCACAGGTCAGGTTCTGGAAACAGCTCCCATCCGCCTTGGTAGCAGTGGGCCAGATAGCCATTGTTGCTCCGGTTCTGAACAATTGGCCCCGCCTGAGCCGTGGCGCCGTAATGGGTTGCCAGCAACCCTAACTTCTGGTACACCTCGGCGCCGCTGGTACTCACACACCAGGATTCAATTTCATTCGTGATTGCCGTTGCCTTGGTCTGTACAATTGAATTAGCAACCTTTAGTTTCTGACAAATACGGATCAGTAGATCATTCACCTCAGCAGGGCTGATCACCTCAAACGGCTTTTGCAGCGGCGAAATATATTTCCCAACCACCGGGGGACGAACCGCTGCAGTCGTGTCATGAATGCGCCACTGACTGGCCGCGATCGCTTGCCGATAAGCGGTTTCCGCCGCTGACCGCAGCCCTTCTGGGGTGAGCATATTGGTGGCGCTATAGCCAATCTGTCCTTGAGTCAGGACTTCCACCATCGCGCCTCGACTCAGTGACTTACCGTTAGCCTCTGGGTGACCATCTCGCACGGAACGCTGGGTCGTCGATTCATGGACAGCCCGAATGCCAATCCAGTCAGCCGATAGATCCAGGGACTCCAAGACTTTTGAAAGTTCAGAAATCATTGATGCTGAAAGTAGAGTATAGAACTTGCGTCAAGAAAAAGAACCGGAGGTGGCAATGCTCCTCTCACATTGCTTGTATTAAGTTCGGTATTTAGGGTCTAGTTTATTGTAACGACCCCCATGTAATCCTGATACGTCTAAGGCGCACGGCGTCTGATTGAAGCTGGGAAAGGTCAGAAAGAAGTCAGAGTCAAAATCCAGCTGTCACTTGTCACTTGTCACGTGACCCATGACCCATGACGCCTAAATTCTTGCCCGGCCAAACCGTTCTAACTTAAGTGAATAGCCCAATTATCCATAAAAAATTAGGTATTATCGAATAATAGATTTTTAAAATTAAGTTTATGTATCCAGATACTTTAGATTTAAAAATAATCCAACGTCTAATGCGCCAAGCTCGTATGACCTGGTCTGACCTCGCTAATAGTCTGGGGCTATCTGCCCCTGCCGCTGCAGACCGGGTGCGACGGCTTGAAGAACGAGGCGTGATTCAGGGTTATGCCGCCTTGATCAATCCCGACAGTCTGGGCTACAACCTGACCGCATTCATCTCAGTCACGCTGGAGCGTCCCGAACACCGAGCCGCCTTCTTACAGCAGGTTGAAGCCCTAGGCGAAATTCAAGAATGTCACCACGTTACTGGCGAAGACGATTACCTTCTCAAAGTGCGTTGTCGAGGAGCCCAAGACTTAGAGCGACTGATCAGCGACGACCTGAAAAGCCTGCCCGGTATCTTAAAAACCCGAACCGCGATCGCTCTCTCGACAGTGAAAGAAACCACAGCTCTACCAATCAGTGAGTAAACCCATGATTTTCCTCCTGTTTAAAGGTATCCTCCTCGGTTTAGCGATCGCCGCGCCGGTAGGTCCAATCGGTGTTCTGTGCATCCGTCGGACGCTGGTTGCGGGACAAGCCATTGGTTTATTGTCTGGCTTGGGAGCGGCGACGGCGGATGGTCTCTATGGTTGTATTGCTGGGTTTGGCTTAACCTTCATTTCTCAGTTTTTGATCGATCAGGCTTTCTGGCTGCAGCGGGTCGGCGGCGGATTTCTCTGTTATTTAGGATTGACAACTTTTTGGGCGCAGCCAGCGGCGAAGGCGGCAACGATAAAAGGGACAGGTCTGCTGAGCGCCTATGTCTCCACCTTGGCGCTGACCTTAACCAATCCGGCGACTATCCTCTCGTTTGTGGCGATCTTTGCAGGGCTTGGCGTCGCCGCCACTAAACAAAATTATCTAGCCTCAAGCGTGCTGGTGTTGGGGGTATTTCTGGGCTCAGCCCTGTGGTGGCTACTTTTGAGTTGGAGTGTTAATCTTTTTCGAACAAAGTTTAATCTTCAGCGGATGCGGTGGTTAAATAGGGGCTCTGGTTTAATTATTTTGACCTTCGGGATTGTGGCTGTGAGTTGGAAGGGATGAAGTCTAGATGAACCCCCCCGTCAATGTACTGAAGTTGCCTAAATTCTGTCGCACAGGACTCTTCCTAGCGCTTGGTTTAGCTTGCTTAATTTTGCTTATCGGCCCTAGCCAACCGGCCCAATCCTTTTCCCGAGAAAGTTTGGGTGACAGGGCCGGACTAACGGCTCAGGCTAACTCTTCAGTAGAACAGCTACAAAACCGCCAACAGCGGATTGAAAGAGACCGCGCTAATATGAATCAAAAGCGCGATCGCTTAAAAAATCTCCAGAAAGAGGCCGAAAATCACCTCGACGGCCTGCATTACAACATTGAAGCAACCTCTATTCAGATTCAAGATACCGAGGATCGGCTACGGCAGGCAAAGGACCGTTTAAAAGAAATACAAGTCGTGCTTGATGTCGCCGAAAAAGCCTATGGGGACATACAAAAGGGCACAGTCGCTCGCCTCCAATTTCTGCAACGGCAGCAGAGTAGCCAAGGCTGGGCAGTGCTCTTACAAAGCCAGGATCTGAATCAGTTTTTGGATCGTCAGCGTCAACTCAAACTCGTCTATGAGTCAGATCGAGTCGTGTTGAAAGACTTGAAAGCTAAAGCTGACGCAGTTCTCCAACAACGGATTGCGGTAGAAGACCAGAAAAATCAGGTAGCCCTTGTCAGGCAGCAACTACTGGCCCAAAAGCAGCAGTATGAAGCCCAAGCGGAGCAGCAAGCCTTACTCATCAGTCGGCTCAAGGACGATCGGACTGCCCTGGAAGCCGCTGAATCAAAACTGGCCCGAGACTCAGAAAAATTGACCATTTTGATTCAGCAGCGTTTGGCGGCGGGCGGCGAGGGTATTCGCGGGACAGGGCAAATGATTTATCCGTCAGCGGGTCGGATCACCAGTCGCTTTGGAACCCGGATCCATCCCATCCTAGGCTATCGCCGCTTCCACGCGGGTGTAGATTTCGGCGCCAGTTACGGCAGCACCATCCGAGCCGCCGATTCCGGGACGGTGATCTTCGCAGGCTGGTACGGCGGTTTTGGTCGAGCTGCAATTATCGATCACGGCGGCGGCTTGACTACACTTTACGCCCACGCCAGCCGACTGCTGGTGAGAGAAGGACAAGGCGTTCGGCAAGGCCAATCGATCGCCGCCGTCGGTTCCACTGGCCTCTCTACCGGACCTCATCTGCATTTCGAAGTTCGCAGCAATGGACGTCCGGTGAATCCAATGAATTATTTATAGAAATTCTCTCGGGGTGTTTAAGACATCTGACTGAAGGCAGGGTATAGGGTGTAGGGTGTAATCAATAGAGTTGAACGCCCCTATATAAACTACATCCCTCTTGAGAACTAAAGTTTTTCTACCATCCATCCATCTATCCGCCTATCCATGAAGCCCTATGGTTTTAAACATTAGCCGAGAGCACATTGAACTCCCCCCAGGGAGCGAAGTCACTCTACGCTATCAAACCTGGGCGGACTACGAAGCGCTACTAGAGAGCCGTCGCAATGATGCAGCCATCAAAATCCATTTCAATGCTCACACCCAAGAAATTTCCCTCATGGCGCCTCTAGCGGGTCACGGTAGACGAATTGATATCTTAGTCGACCTGGTTAAAGCTTTGCTACGCCATCAAGGGAGAGATTGGGATAGTTCCCATCCAATCATTCTGAAACGATTTCAGGAGTCCGGAGCTGAACCTGACGCCTGCTTCTATATCCAGAATTGGCAGGCTATTTTGGGCAAGGAGCGGATTGATTTAAGCGAAGATCCCCCTCCAG
>JAKSDM010000533.1 GCA_022360135.1 Pseudanabaenales cyanobacterium
AGTCCATGGCGTCGCCGCCAAGTATGGCCATCTCGATTTAGATGATATTTCCACCCTGGGGCATTATTTCTGGGAGCAGCTTCAACAATTTGACTCATTTAGCTGCATCTACTTTAGCAATAACCAGGGAGAATTAATCGCGGTGCAGCGACGAGATCAGGAATCGTTTGTGCTCTGGTTGATGCAACAGTCAGACGCACCTGAGGCAAAAGCCTATCGGCTCGATAGCCAAGGCGATAGGGCTGAATTGCTGGATACGAATACATACCATCCTCACACTCGTCCCTGGTATCAAACCGCACGCTATGCGGGTAAATCCACCTGGAGCCCAATCTATCAATTCGCCCCCCCTGACACCCAACTGGGGATTACGCCAGCTATTCCCATTTATAGTGAGTTAGGCGATTTTCAAGGGGTTTTGGCGATTGATCTGACCTTATCTCAAATCAGCGATTTCCTCCATCAGTTAGCAATTAGTCCCTCAGGTCAAGCATTCATCCTTGAGCGATCGGGAGAAATTGTGGCAACCTCAGTTGCTGAGCAATCTATCACAACTGCTGACGCTAAGCCGCAGCGATTGCAAGCAACCCACAGTCGTGACCCCTTAGTTCAAAGGGCAGTCCAGTATTTGATTGAAGAATTCGGCAGTCTCAACCAGATTGATACTCACCATCAGTTCACCTCTGTTCTTGATGGTCAGCAGCTGCTGCTCGAAGTCACCCCCTTAAGAGATGGTAGGGGATTGGACTGGCTGATTGTGGTGATTATTCCCAAAGCCGATTTCATGGGACAAATCCATAAAAATACACGCACTACCCTCTTGCTTTGTCTCGGCGCCTTAGGACTCACCGCTACATTTGGCGTCTTTACCTCTCGTTGGATTGCCCATCCCATTCATCGCCTCAGTAGCGCCAGTCAAGCCATTGCCCAAAATGCTAGCTCTAGACGTAGGGGCGACTTAGACCAAAAAGTAGACATCAGGGGTATCCAGGAGCTGGAGATTCTAGCCCAGTCGTTTAATCAGATGGCAAGCCAGCTGCAAGCGTCATTCACAACTTTGGAGAAAACCAACGAGGCGTTAGAAACTCGAGTTGAGCAGAGAACCGCTGCTTTGCAGCAGGCCAAAGAAGCAGCTGACGCTGCAAATCGCGCCAAAAGCCAATTCTTAGCCAATATGAGTCACGAGTTGCGAACGCCGCTTAACGCCATCTTAGGCTTCACGCAGTTGCTGTTACGGGATGGGTCGATCAAACCCAAACATCAGACAAATCTAGAAATTGTCAATCGCAGCGGTGAACATCTCCTAACGCTGATTAATGATGTCCTGGAAATGTCCAAAATCGAAGCAGGCCAAGTCAGCCTAAACGAAAATAGCTTTGACCTATATCGCTTGCTGGATTCCCTCGAAGAAACACTCCACCCCAAGGCAAATGACAAGGGATTGCAGCTCATTTTTAATTGTGCTCCAGACGTCCCTCAATACATCAGAACCGATGAAGAAAAACTACGCCAGGTTCTGCTTAACCTTCTGGGAAATGGGCTGAAGTTTACGTCAGAGGGAGAGGTCACCTTACGAATTTGGACGGGAAATAATCCTGATACTCGACCTTCCACTTCCCTGATCCTCCTGTTTGAGGTGTCCGATACTGGCCCTGGCATTGCTGAAGGCGAACTTGAGGACATCTTTGCCGCCTTTGAAAAGACTAAGATAAGCTCTAAAAGCGAGGGAGGGACAGGATTGGGACTTGCCATTAGTCGCCAATTTGTACAGTTGATGGGAGGAGATATTACCGTCAAGAGCATACTTAGGAAGGGAGCCGCCTTTCGGTTTAGCATACAGGTTCATTCCCCTCAAGATGGCATTAGCATTGAGCCGCCTTTACCCTCCCAAGACCCTGGAGTCTCTGCTAAGCCAATTCGCAAGTCAATCTCGGTTGACGAATCACAGATACCCTTAACCCCTCCTCCTATACGAAAGCCGCCCATGCGGGGGCTACCCTCCTCTACAATAAGCTCCAAGCGGAACAAAGTCTTACGCCCCACGTGTCTGATGGTGATGTCGGATGAATGGATTGCAGCGCTTCATCAGGCGGCGATTCAAGTGGACGCCGACTTAATTAACCATCTTATCCAACAAATCCCCGAGGCTAACTCTGCATTAGCCCAAGCGTTAACGGATTTGGTCAGACATTTTGAGTACGATCGTATTATGGAGTTAACTGAATCTGCTGGGCCAAGCTGCTTTCCGAGGCAAACAACCTAAATAATCTATGACGCGGTCCTTTTTCCTATTCACTATTGTGTGGTCAAACTATAGTGGTTCGTTGGGCATAATAGTGCAGTTCTGAAAACACTTCAAGAGTTCTGTACTATGCCACTTTACACTTTCGATCAGCGACAAATTACGGCAGTTAGTAACACTCAATTTGGCATAGAAGGGATTCGTGAGAGGGATGATCTACAGGCTGCGCTGCGTGACAGCATTGATGTAATTTCTCCAGACACTTTAGTGATTTCTGAAGAATTCTCCGAATGGAATGAAAGTAAGAGGCGTGTTGACCTACTTGGGATAGATAAGCAGGCAAATTTGGTTGTCCTTGAGTTGAAGCGCGATGAAACCGGAGCCCATATGGAGTTGCAAGGGCTTCGATATACGGCTATGTTGTCTACCCTTACTTTTAAAAAGACAGTTGATTTTTACCAAAAGTATCTAAACAAAAGAGAAATCAAGAAAAATGCCGAAGAAGAAATCTTAAGTTTTTTGGAGTGGAGTGAACCGTTAGAAGAGCAATTTCTGAGTGATATCAGAATTGTGTTAGCGTCAGCTAATTTTTCCAAGGAACTAACGACTACTGTCATGTGGCTCAACAAGCGAAATTTAGATATCCGTTGTGTGCGCCTGCAACCCTATAAATTAGATGAGAAAATACTCCTGGATGTTGAGCAAATTATCCCTTTGCCTGAGGCTGCTGAATATGAAGTTGGGATTCGAGAACAGATAGAGGAAAGGCGAGCTGCTAGCAAGGATATGACTCGATATGTATTTATGGAGAATGTCTATCGCAAGAATCGGTTAGTATTGGCAGTCGTTCAAAAGTATCTTAAGGATCATCCAGATACTTCATTCAAAGCCTTACAGCGAGTTTTTCCTGATGAACTGCAGAACCGTGCTTGTGCTTATGGAGTGGTTGCACCGTTTGAAAAGGCGAAGCAAATACTGGATTCTACCGGATATAAACGCTATTTCCTGAATGAAGATGACATCTTGAAAACTGGTGATGGCCAACAGGTTGCAGTTTGCACACAGTGGGGAATTGGTAATATTGGTGGTTTTATCGAGGTTGCCAGAGCATTGGGATATCAAATCGAAGCACAATAAGGCTTCAGTTCCCGCTTCAAGCGCTATAGATTCAGGATTAATTTGACGTTCAATTGAAACCCAAGTTTGTTCCGTTCAGCTGTAGGGGCGAAGCATTTGGAGCAAGATTGACAGAAGTGTCTGAAGACAAACAGTCAAATGCTTCGCCCCTACCAGTGATCTTTCAGTTTAGACTCCCCTTAGCAAGCTACGGCAACCCACAAAGCATGTAGACTTTGCGGGGGGAGGAGCTTTAAGCAGTGGGGTTTATTGATAGCCTTCCAACCTTGTTGCCAAACATCAAGCGCCTTCGCGCAGTTTTTCCAAGACGCTTTGATCTTCCATGGTAGAAGCGTCGCCGACAAGTTCCTCGCCACTGGCGAGGTTACGGAGGAAGCGGCGAATGATTTTGCCGGAGCGAGTTTTGGGCAGGGCGTCGGCGAAACGGATTTCACCGGGACGGGCGAGCGCGCCAATCTCCTTAACCACATGCTGCTTTAACGCTTCCTTCAACTCAGTGTTGGGGGTATAGCTCCCTTCTAGGGTGACAAAGGCGAAGACATCCTCCCCCTTGACCTCATCTTTGCGACCCACCACAGCCGCCTCAGCCACAGCGGGGTGAGACACCAGAGCCGACTCAATCTCCATTGTGCCGAGGCGATGGCCAGCGACAGTGAGCACGTCGTCAATCCGACCCATGACCCAGAAGTAACCGTCCTCATCCCGCCGGGCGCCGTCCCCAGCAAAATAGAAATATTGCCCCTCCTGAGGCGGAATGTGCTCCCAATAGGTGCGGCGAAAGCGGTCGTCATCGCCATAGACGGTGCGCATCATACTGGGCCAGGGATGTTTGATCACCAGGTAGCCGCCCTCGTTATCCGCCACTGAATTTCCATCCAAATCAACCACATCCGCCAGAATGCCCGGGAAGGGGCGGGTGGCGGAGCCCGGTTTCGTGGCTATGGCGCCAGGGAGAGGGGTGATCATGAAGCCACCGGTTTCAGTCTGCCACCAGGTATCCACAATCGGGCAGCGACCGCCGCCAATCACCTCGTGATACCACATCCAGGCTTCCGGATTAATCGGTTCGCCCACCGTTCCCAGAAGCCGTAGGGAGGACAAATCTCGCGCTTTGGGCAAATGCTCGCCCATCTTGATGAAGGCTCGAATCGCCGTGGGCGCCGTATAGAAGATATTCACCCCATACTTCTCCACCACATCCCAGAAACAGCCAGGATTGGAGGGACGGGGGGCGCCTTCATACATCAAACTGGTGGCACCATTGGACAGTGGCCCGTAGACGATGTAACTGTGCCCCGTGATCCAGCCCACATCCGCCGTACACCAGTAAACATCGGTGTCCTGGATATCCAACGCCCACTTTAAAGTGATGTGAGCATAGAGATTGTAACCGCCAGTGGTGTGGACCACCCCTTTGGGTTTACCCGTCGTACCAGAGGTATATAAGATAAACAGCATATCTTCGCTGTCCATCGGTTCCGCTGGACAGTCGGCAGATGCTTCCGCTTGGCGAGCATGCCACCAGTGGTCGCGCCCCGGCTCCATGTGGATTGTCTGCCGAGTCCGCTCAACCACCAATACGTTCTCCACACTGGGCGCGCCGTTATTGACCAGGGCCTGGTCTACCGCCTCTTTGAGGGGAACAGTCTTGTCTTTGCGGAATCCACCATCAGCGGTGATCACCAGTTTGGCTTGGGCGTCCACCAGCCGGTCCCGCAGCGCCTCGGCGCTAAAGCCGCCAAAGACCACTGTATGGGGGGCGCCAATACGGGCGCAGGCAAGCATGGCGATCGCCGCTTCTGGAATCATCGGCATATAGATACCGACGCGATCGCCCTTCTTCACCCCCAGATCCTTGAGCACATTAGCTATCTGGCACACTTCTCGGTGAAGTTGAGCATAGGTGAGGGTGCGGGTGTCGCCCGGCTCCCCTTCCCAAATCAACGCCGCTTTGTTCCGCCGCCAGGTAGTGAGGTGACGATCTAAGCAATTGTAGGAAAGGTTGATCTTGCCCCCCACAAACCATTTAGCGAAGGGAGGGCGCCAATCCAGCACCGTGTCCCACGGCTTAAACCAATGTAGCTCCTGTGCCGCCAACTCAGCCCAAAACGCCTGGGGATCGGCGGCAGCGCGATCGTATAGTTGCTGATACTCCGCCATACTTTTAATCCGAGCCGATTTGGCAAACTCAGTCGGCGGATCAAACAGGCGCTTTTCTTGAAGAATAGATTCGATGGTGGATTGTGACATAGCAGTCAATTAAGGTCCTCGTTTCCAAAACGATACTTTTTTTGCTGCGCTGATGGTCAGGAAGTATTGTTTCCTTAATCTTTAAGGCTAATTTAGGATATCGACTGACTTTGGCAGGTTTAGAACTCAGAATCCAAAATCCAAAATCTAAAATCCAAAATCAGACCATAGCTGAATGGCACTGAAATGAGCTGACTTTGGCAGGTTTAGAACTCAGAATCCAAAATCCAAAATCTAAAATCCAAAATCAGACCATAGCTGAATGGCACTGAAATAAGCCATGTGGGCAATGCCCCCCTACCGAATATCTCAGAATCCAAAATCTAAAATCTAAAATCTAAAATCCGAAGTCAGACCATAGCTGGCTTGTATATTTAAGGACCGAAAATCCAGAATCATTTAGCGCCATCTCAATTTAACGCAATCATATATGCTTAGAATTGCATATTTGCTAGTTTCACTTGCTCCCTATCTATGGCCTTAGCACATGCTATTCTGTCCGCTCTAATGGATTGTCCGCGCAGTGGCTATGATCTGGCCAAATATTTTGACAGTTCAGTCGGCTTTTTCTGGGAAGCTAGTCATCAGCAGATTTATCGCGAACTCTCAAAGCTAGAAGTCGAGGGCTATTTAACTGCAGAGAAAATTGCCCAAGAGGGGCGACCCAACAAAAAGCTCTTCCATGTCACAGCAACCGGTAAAACCTTTCTGCAGAAATGGATAGCCCAACCCTCTGAACTCAGCCCAATCAAAGATGATCTCCTGGTTAAACTGTTTGCCGGATATAGTGTGCCGAAGGAAACCATTCTGCAGGAACTCGCCCATCATCGCCAGCAGCATTACAAACGCCTGGAGAAATATCGGG
>JAKSDM010001774.1 GCA_022360135.1 Pseudanabaenales cyanobacterium
ACCCAAGCCTTTAGCCTAACTTTGACGGACAAAACTGATGTCGAGGGGTTGCCTCCCAGCTTTCTGAGCTTAGCTGCTCAAACTGCTCGCACCGCTGGAGACAGCTCAGCTACAGCCGCATTGGGTCCCTGGCGCATCACCCTAGATGTCCCCAGCTATATGCCTTTTATGCAGCATAGTCGACGGCGGGAGTTGCGAGAGCAGCTTTATCGGGCCTATATCACCCGGGCTTCATCGGGTGCATTCGACAATACTCCACTGATTCAGCGGATTTTGGAACTGCGTCAGCAGAAAGCAGAGTTGCTAGGCTTCAAAACCTATGCTGATCTAAGTATCGCCCGCAAAATGGCTGCCTCGGTGGAGGCTGTGGAGAAGTTGATGGCAGAACTCCGCCAGGCTAGCTATGATGCAGCCGTCAAGGAGCTTGAGGAATTGCAGGCGTTTGCTAAGACCAAAGCAGCGCCAGAAGCTGACAATCTAATGCATTGGGATATTGCCTTTTGGGCAGAGCGTCAACGCGAAGAAAAATTTGACCTCAAAGATGAGGAACTGCGTCCTTATTTCCCTTTGCCTCAGGTGTTGGAAGGCTTATTTACGCTGGCCAATCGCCTATTTGGGGTAACAATTACAGCTGCTGATGGCCAAGCCCCCATTTGGCATGAGAGTGTCCGTTACTTTCAGATATCAGACGCATCTGACCAACCCCTCGCCTACTTTTACCTCGATCCCTATAGTCGCCCGGCTGAGAAGCGAGGAGGCGCTTGGATGGATGAGTGCATTAACCGGGCCAAGATTCAGCAGGCAAACAGCGCTTTGGTTCGCCAACCCGTGGCTTATCTAATCTGTAACCAGTCTCCTCCTGTGGAAGGTAAACCTAGTCTGATGACGTTTCCAGAGGTGGAAACGCTGTTCCATGAGTTTGGTCATGGCCTTCAACACATGCTGACCCAGGTGGATTATCCGGGGGCTGCGGGCATCAACAATATAGAGTGGGATGCGGTAGAACTGCCCAGTCAGTTTATGGAGAACTGGTGCTATCACCGCCCGACGCTACTGCGGATGGGGCGCCACTATAAGACTGGGGAACCCTTGCCAGAAGCTGACTATCAGAAACTCTTAGCGGCTCGCACCTACATGACTGGCAGCGCTATTCTGCGGCAAGTCAACTTCGGTTGGCTGGATATTGAACTGCATTATCGCTACCAACCGGGTGGAGAGGAAACGATTTGGGATGTGCGCGATCGCCTCGCCCAGCAAACCACTGTCCTGCCCCCTTTAGCGGAAGATTCATTCCTCTGCGCCTTTGCCCATATCTTTGCGGGGGGATACGCCGCCGGCTATTACAGCTACTTTTGGGCGGAAGTGTTGAGTGCGGATGCTTTTTCTGCCTTTGAGGAAGCTGGATTGGAGGATGAGCGCGCCATCTCTGAGACGGGTCAGCGCTTTCGCGATACGGTTCTCGCCCTCGGCGGCAGCCGCCACCCAAGGGAGGTCTTCAAAGCTTTTCGAGGTCGTGAGCCCAGTACAGCAGCGTTGTTGCGACATCGGGGTTTGGTCAAGACTGGGTAGAGTCCATTGACTCGGACTATCCCTTAAATTTTAGGTATCCACCATGACAAAACGGAAAAATACCCCCTCCCTCTTCAACCGCGAACAAAACCTGCTCCGTTACTTGACTCGGCGAAAATTTATGCAATTTACCGCCACCGCTTCCTTCGCCGCCGCCACGACAAAACTGGTGGGTTGTGAATCGGGCGCCGACTCTGGGGCGAGCCCTAAGGCTGGCGCCGAAACGGCGAGGACAAAAGGGGGCGGGGGAACCCTGCGAATTCTGGCCTGGCCCGGCTACGACGAACCGGAAATCATTGATGGATTTAAGCAGCAGTATGGCGTAGAGGTCGAATTTAAGACCTACATCGGCGGAGAGCAAATGCTCCAGTTTTTCAATCAGTCTCCGCCAGGAACCTTCGATGGTCTGATTTCAGATGGGGAATATGTTGCGAAGTTAGTGGCGTTGGATGCCATTGATCAACTTAATCCGGATGATCTGCCAAATTTGAAGGACTACCACCCGACTTATCAGACCTTCCCGGGATTCTACCAAGGTGACGCCCTAATGGCGTCGGGCGCTCGTTTTGGCAATTACGGAATTGCTTTCAATCAAACCCTGATTGATCCTGCAGAAGTGGATAGTTGGGAATTTCTGCTGCGTAGCGATCTCCAGGGGAAGATCGCCCTCTTCGACTGGTATTTGCCCAATATGGGCAATGCCAGCTTGGCGCTCTTCCCGGCAAATCCTAATCCCTATGACCTGAGAGATGATCAACTTAACCAAGTGCGAGAATGGATGCTCCGATTGAAGCCCAATGTGGCCTTGATTACCCCCAATGTGCAGGATATCGTCAGCGCCTTTATCAGTGGCGATATTGCGGCTGGACCGGTGGGTGATTGGGTCATCCAGAATGCGATCGCCGATGGTGAAACCGAATTCACAGCGATTGTGCCTCAAGAAGGCGCTATCCGTTGGAGCGAAGCCGCCGCCGTCTGCAAAGCCAGCCAGAACAAAGAATTGGCGCTGGCATGGGTCAAATATATGTCTACGCCAGAAGTGCAGGCTCGGCTGGCCAACGCCCAAGCCTACAAAGGCATTGCCCCCAACATGAAAGCAATTGACTTTCTGAGCGACTCCGAAAAAGAACTGCTAGGATATATCCCCGATCCAGACAATCCCGCTAAGCTAATCATGGAATCTCAACTAGAGCGTACTCGCGCCCGTCAACTCCCTCTGCAGCAGGCAGAAAAGGTTTGGCAGGATATTTATAACGAATTTAAGACAGCATAACAGAGCTGTTAGTGGCTCAATGGGAAAGGAGTTAGCCGGGATTACCTACGATCTCAAGTTGCAGGGAATTGCTAAGCGGTTTGGCTGCCAATCAATCCTTCAAGATATTCATCTGACGATCCGATCAGGGGAGTTTGTGGCGATTATGGGGCCGAGCGGCTGTGGTAAAACTACGCTGCTGCGCAGTATTGCCGGATTAGAAACCCTGTCGGCGGGAAAGATTGTCTGGCGAGGCCAAGACATCACTGGGCTGCCTGTGCATCAGCGTCATATCCCCATGGTATGGCAGAACTTTGCCCTTTTTCCCCACCTCAAGGTGCGCCAAAACATTAGCTTTGGCCTTACCCTAAAACCCCATCGGAAAGCAGACGTGCGTCGCCGGGTGGAAGCCGCCGCGGCGATGGTGCAGCTAACGGAATGTTTGGATCGTCGGATTGATCAGCTGAGTGGCGGGCAAAAACAGCGGGTTGCGATCGCCCGGGCTTTAGTCACCCAGCCTCAGATACTTCTATTGGATGAACCCATGAGCGCCCTGGACACCCACCTGCGGGTGCGAATGCAGGGAGAACTCAAACGACTCCAACAATCCCTCGGCCTATCCTTCATCTACGTCACCCATAACCAGAATGAAGCGTTTGCCATGGCTGAC
>JAKSDM010000117.1 GCA_022360135.1 Pseudanabaenales cyanobacterium
CGTTAAACTCAACTCATTGGCAAGGTTATCGATCCAGAGCGGACCATTAGAAAACTTCTGAGCGTAGGGCGGACTTGGCGGAGAGCCTGTGAGGTTGAACAAATTACCCGTATCGACCAGGCTATCGCCAAAAATATTGAGTCCCGTAAAATTGACAGCCTGTGCTTTCAGCGGCGCCATAACAGAGAGGAAAACCACCCCTAATGCTAAAAGTTTTTGGTTCATGGTGTTTCTATGCCTCACAAAAGAACAGGAGAAACTTATCTGGAGACCAGTCATTTAAGCAGGGTGGTGAGAGATGCGCTCATCACTCTGCGCTTGCGTTGATCGCTACCCTAAGCGGGTCATCATTTTCTTTATAGGAGTCGATATCATGACCGTTCAAGCGGATCCCAGGGTATCTTGATGAAAACAGCTTAGAAAGTGAGGCTTCCTGTAAAGCCTTCATCAATCTGAATGGGCGATCGCTAGCTGCTGCATCTCCTCGACCAGCGGCTCAATCCGCTCAAGATAAATGGCCCCTGCCTCGGTTAAAGCTGATCGAAGATGGATTTTCTGAGGTTGACTATTTAGAACCCGAATCAAGGTTATCGACGCCAAAAGCGCCGTCTTAACGTCTAGTTGGAAAATGAATAACGCAAGTGGCGTCATCCACAAAGAGCTTTGGGTATTGCAAGAAGACGGAACCGCGAAATTACGTGAAGATGATTTTGAGGTTACTAAACTCAGTAGCACTCAAGGTGCTAGTTGGAAGTGCAAAATGTAGGATAAAATACCTTAGTCGGTTTTTTAGATAAAAACCAACTAAGGTATTTTTGCTATTTATTCCAATGCTTTGAGATTAAAGCTTGAAATCAGGATTTCGTAGAATTGCTTATGAGACGCCGAAATTTTATCAATCTTTTACTTGCCAGCAGCATTACTTCTCCCCTGTTAGCGACTAGTTGCGCCAATCAAAAAATAAAAGACAATCAGGCTTTAATTTTGGCCACAGCCACGATAGGGGGAACTTTTTATCCTGTAGGGATAGCTATTTCTACTCTCACTAACGCCAAATTAGCTGAAACTGAAAAGATTACGATGGACACTATCAATTCAGCAGGTTCGAGTGAGAATATTCAGTTATTAAAAAGCCAAGAAGCAGACTTAGCAATTTTGCAAGGGTTATTTGGGGCAATGGCTTGGCAAGGTCAAGGCAACTATAAAGGTAAACCAGAAAAAAATTTGCGATCGATAACCATGCTATGGGAAAATATAGAGCATTTTGTAATTTTAAAAAAATATGTTGAAACCGGAAATATTGAAGATCTAAAGAACCTGAAAGAGCAAAGTTTTTCTATTGGTAAACGTAATTCGGGCACCGCAGCATCGGGTCAGACAATACTAACAGAATTAGGGTTTGATATCAATAGGGATTTTAGATTAGAATACTTTGGCTATAAAGAATCATCTGACGCTCTTGAAAATGGCCTTATAGCTGGAATGAATACGCCGGCTGGAATTCCAGTAAGTGCGGTAACCCAAGCTTATGCCACAATGGGAAGCAATCAGCTAGCTATCCTTGAATTTACAAAAGCACAATTAGAAAAAGTAAATAGTACTTACGCAGTTTGGAATCATTACACCATCCCTGCTAATACCTATCCTGGTCAAAGTAAAGATATTATTTCGATCGCTCAACCCAATTTTCTGGCAGTTCGTCCCGAAATAGACGAAGAAGTCGTTTACAAAATAACCAAGAATATCTATGAAAATTTGCCTTTTCTGTATGACATTCATCAAGCAACTTTAGCAATAAATTTAGAAAGGGCGATCGCCGGTTTGCCCGTTCCTTTACATCCGGGTGCAGTTCAGTATTATCAAGAAGTAGGATTAGGCATCTCGACAGATTTATTGCCAGAATCAATTTGATTTAACTGCGATTGCCCTGAATTGCAACGCCTGTTTTTGATCGAAGAAAATCATGTGGCAAATCATGAAGCAATATTCTGCTCCCAACCCCAAAGTATGCCTTAAAAGTCGCTGAAATGCTTAATCGCATCGAGCCGCTGCGATCGCCGATATAAAAACAGGGGTAGCCCTAAGGAGGGACCAATCAGCACGGTAGCCAGTCCATAGAGCCAGAGCTTTTCCATCCCGAGACGTCTCCCTTCAAAGATTGCCAAACTGATCACAGCTAACGCAGAAATAATCACATCTAACCAGGCGGTAAGGGATGCAGCGTTGGCGATCGCCTGTTGGATAAATTGCCCAATATCAAACTGATGGGTGAACAAAAAGTAAATGGCTGGACTGAGGGGAAGTACTGTCCCCAGTACGCATAACACTGGATAAATCATAGGTGTCTCCCAATTTGAGCCAGGAAATCAGCGGAG
>JAKSDM010000873.1 GCA_022360135.1 Pseudanabaenales cyanobacterium
ACCGTCCCCGAGATTCAATCGGCAATCGATGCAGGCGTAATCAACTCAGAGTATTTGGTTCATCAATATCTCAATCGTATTGCCGCCTACGATGATCAGGGACCAGCGCTGAACTCGATTATTGAACTCAATCCTAACGCCCTCGAAACGGCTAAGGCGTTAGATTTGGAGCGCAGTCTATCTGGCCCCCGAGGGTCGCTGTTTGGCATTCCGATTTTGCTCAAGGACAACATCGACACATTTGATATGCCCACCACTGCGGGAGGATTGATTTTCAAAGATTCGATTCCGCCTGACGACGCCTTTATCACTCAGCAACTGCGTGACGCTGGCGCAATTATTTTAGGCAAAGTCAACCTAACCGAGTTTGCCGCTTTTATTGACTTTGATCTGCCCGCCGGGTTCAGCGTTATCGGCGGGCAAACCCTGAATCCCTATGGACCTGGAAAGTTTCAAGTTGGGGGGTCCAGTTCTGGTTCAGGAGTGGCGATCGCAGCAAATCTGGCGGCGCTTTCCGTCGGCACCGATACCGGAGGGTCAATTCTGCATCCGAGCCCCACCAACTCTCTGGTTGGGATTCGGCCGACCGTGGGGCTAATCAGCCGAGATGGCATTATTCCGATTTCGGCGACTCAGGATACAGCCGGTCCGATGGCGCGCACTGTAGAAGACGCCGCCATTTTACTGGGGGCGCTAACGGGGATAGATCCGAATGACCCCGCTACAACCACCAGTAAAGGGAAGTTCTTCAAAGACTACACCCCCTTTCTCAATCCGGACGGATTAAAGGGGGCGAGACTGGGCATAGTGCAAGGTGTATTTTCTTCCAAGCACATTTCTAAGGACGAGATAGCCTTATCGAAGCAAGCGTTTAAAGACTTTGAGCGATTAGGCGCAGAACTGGTCTATGAAGTCGAATTTCCGCCTAATGTTCCCGATTTAATCAATACGTACTATGGGATGGGCTTTTTTGAGGTGCTGATACCCGAGTTTAAAGTCGGTATTGAAGCCTATCTGGCCAGTCTGGGACAAGATGCCCCGGCCCAGACCTTGGCCGATATGATAGCCTTTAATCAGGCCAATGCAGAAGCAGCGATTCCATTTGGCCAGGATATTTTCGAACTTTCCCTGGCGACACAAGGCGACTTGAACGATCCGAAATATCTGGCGGCGCGCGAGGAAAGTATCCACCTAATCGGCGCAGCGGTGGAAGGGGTTTTAGAACGTCTGGATCTAGATGCGTTACTATTTCCCAACGACCTTGCACTTTTTGCCGGAGTCAGACCGGGCTATCCCATCATTACAGTTCCGGCAGGCTACACCAGCACCGGACAACCGTTTGGTCTGAGCCTCCTCAGCGAGGCCTTCAGCGAACCTAAACTGATTGAACTGGCCTATGCCTATGAACAAGGCACACTGCACCGTTTACCACCCGCCAGCACTCCGGCTATCAAAGGCGATCGCGTTACAGTTTCAGAGCCTGGCGGTAATAGGGCTCTGTTAGTCATTGTCTTTGTCACTGTCGGATTACCGCTCAGCGCCTCGGCAAAAGTATTTTCAAAGTAGTTCCCAACAAGGAAGGACTTGCAGCGGATTCCATAGTGAAATGACTTTCCATATCTGCTGATCGCTTTTAGATCATTCACACAGGAGCCTATAGTTTTGAACAGAGCGCTTCAAAAATAGCCAAGGAGTTTAACATGGCGGCTTATTATGACAGCATAGATGAGCAGTATAAACAATCCAAAGAATTGCCATTTCGACTGCATATTGAAGCCTATACCTACTTTGATTTGCTCGGTGATCTAGCTGAAAAATCACTCCTTGATTTGGCTTGTGGGGAAGGATTCTACACCCGAAAATTTAGACAAAGGGGTGCTGCGAGAGTGTTGGGAGTAGACATTTCAGCAAAAATGATCGAATTGGCTAGACAACAAGAGGCCAAAGCCCCACTTGGAATTGAGTACATTGTCTGTGACGTACTCGATCTCGGCGAAATTGGCAACTTCGATCTAGTCGTTGCTTCCTTTCTGTTGAATTACGCCCAAACGCAAGAACAATTGCTGCGAATGTGTCAGAGCGTATATATCAATCTGAAACAAGGTGGTCGTTTTGTCAGCATCAATAATAATAGTGAACAACCGCCTGAGTCCTATCTCAGTACTGAAAAATATGGATTTATCAAAAGCATCTCTGAGCCGCTTCAGGAAGGTGCGCCCATAACCTATACCGTATCGGTTGACGGGCAAAAGTTCAGTTTCGATAACTATTACCTCAGTCGAGCCACTTATGAATGGGCATTTCGGACTGTTGGCTTTAAGCAAATTCGTTGGCAAAGTCCTATCGTTTCTACGGTAGGAGTGCGGGAATTTGGCAACGAATTCTGGCGAGATTTCCTCGATAATCAGCCTATTATTGGCATTGAGTGTTGGAAATAACAGCTGTGTTTCAAAAAGGGGCGCTGGTTCCGCCGAATGGGATGCTAGAATTCTTTTCTGGCAAGGGATACAAGTATCGCCAATAAAAACAATATCACGAGATTTTGAGGTTAAAATCGCCAGGCATCTTGATTTTTCGTCGAAGTGCGTCTGATTAGCATGATCGCCTAAAATCCTACAAACCTTGTTATGTAAGGATTATTGAATCTCATCAGACGGAACCAGTGGCGCAGCTCGCTAATGTCAATAAAACCGCTCTGATTGTTGATCACTTTGTGCTTGCATAGCCGACAAATTGAACTAAATCTGAATCTCAACGCTTATAGCCATGAACCATCGTTCGCTAATTGCCTGCTTAGGTCTTTGCCTTTTTGTCGCTACGGGACTGTTCTGGAGTCCGCCTGTAAAGCCGCAAACCAGTTATGTGGCGAGGGGAACGGGCGGCGCTGTCGCAAGTGTG
>JAKSDM010000190.1 GCA_022360135.1 Pseudanabaenales cyanobacterium
GATTATAAACAGATAAATTCTCATTATTTTCGTGAAGGAACTTAGTATAATCAGAAATTGCTTTCTGGTAATTACCTAAATAAAAATATGAGTCACCTCTCTTCCGAAAATGATCAGTGTTGTCTGGATTCAAGTTAATAGCTGAAGTATAATCTTCAACTGCCTTCTGATACTCTGCTAAGCGATAGAATGAGTTGCCTCGATTGGCATAATACCAATGGTTTTGATCATTGATATTGATGGCTTTTGTATAATTTTCAATTGCTTCTTTATATTTGTCCAATTGGGATAGTGAATTGCCGAGGCAATTGTAGGAGGTATCTCGTAAACGATCAAGTTGAGCTGAGTAACTACAATCCTGAAGTGCTGCTTCGTACTGATTCAGATAGTAGTTTATTTGCCCCCTATAGGAATAAAATTCACTATCATTGTCATATCTAGGCTCTAAATCTAGTGCCTTATCAAGATTTTTCAAGGCTTCTTGATAGTTGTTTAGGACATAGTGGGCTCGTCCTCTTTTGTAATATGCTCTTGCGAACTCAGGATTTATTGCAATTGCTTGATCATATGCTCTGATGGCATCTTCATGTTTTCTTTGGAGAGCTAAAACAACACCTTCATTAAAATGATTCCCTGCTCTAATCCAATCGATAAGTACCCCTATCTGAGGATTCTTGAAGATGAGCAACAATCCTCCAAAGACAATGGCTGTGCCTAGAGTTAGAATAATCGGTCTAGAATCAGTATATGTTACTTTACTCATACTAGTTGACTGGCCAAAAAGTAATATAGTGGTCTTGAACCCTTATGAAGTTTGAGTTCTAGAGGATTTCAAAAATGAATTGGGAGATCGCATTCTAATTTTTGATGCCACTAGTAACATCGGTGGGCATCAAAAATCACCCTATCTCTACAATGCCTTGATGAATTGGATAGGTCAACCCCGCGATTGGGCAGATGTTCGTCACCTCTAGAGTCAAATAGGGTGCGCCATCCAAATTTAGGATGGCGGGCAGTGCTAGTTAGCTATCAGCTATCAACTTTTGAGTGAATGCTGTGAGTATCCGTTTGTCTTCAGTTACACCATTGTTGCAGCGATCGTAATCTGAAGATGTCAAAAAGTTGAGATCATGTATCAGTAGCAAATGATATTTCAGTTCACTGGCTGAAACCATTGCAATTTGTAGAAATCGGGAGAATTTAGCCTGACTTTTTCTACCACACTTTTCTACAATATTGGCAGATCATTAGAAGCAGAAGCGTGCCGAATCTGACTTTCCCACATCATCCGCCCTCTAATGAGGTTAGGTCTTCAACCCCAGCCATATCCGCCAAAGCTTTCGTGTAATTCCTCAAGGTTTTTTGCAGACCTTCGAGTTCAACTCGAAATTCTCTTCGAGTCGTTTCATCCTCAAACCCTGACTTGATACTCAACGTATGCCACTTTGCTGTGAATGGCCTGATCACCTGATTAAGCACAATAATGGCTATCTTGGTGAATTCAACACACTCTCGACCATTCTCCTTAATTATCTCTCTAGTAATTTGAAATAAGCTGTAGATACTATTCAGCGCTGTTTTTTCATCTCCATAGGTGTCTGGCAAAGTTTGAGTAGACACCCGAGTTAATAACTCAATATATAGCTCCCATGCCGCCCGCTTATCCGCTTCTTGCGGCTGCCATTCCATTTCTAAAAATGGAGTGGTGATTTTCAGGGAAGTCATATCCCAATGTTCAAGCCATTTTTTCCATTTCATGTGTTGTCTCCTGACATATAGCAATTCTCACTGGGGTTGAATATCGTTCGGCAAGGTGGGGTAAGGGTATGAGGCGGAGTGTCGTCAAGGCAAATGAAAAACGCTATAAACGGGGCCTCCCAGCTATGCATTAAACAGCGCCTCTCTCAATCTGAAATAACCAATCTGGCAGGCGCCGTAATCACACTGCCCTAAATACGATAAAGGATGCCATTCATTCCGGCTAATCGATTCAAAATAGCTGCCGTCCTGCTCTGCCAGACCTGGCTGCTGCTCGGTAACATCAGCATAATATAGGTGACAAATTTCATTCGTTTGCGTACCCACAATATATCGACCCAGCGGCAAAACCTGAACAGAAAACCCAGATTCTTCTCGCACCTCTCGAACAGCGGCTTCCTCGGGTGTTTCGCCTGCGTCAATACCGCCCGTAATGGGGCAGGGATAGAGCTTCAGTTCTTCGTCAGCGCCGGGATTATCAAGACAAAGCGGTTGCTGCCGAATTAAGACTTCATAGCCTGCTTGATTTGCATCGCTTTTACGGAGCAGAAACACCGCGATCGAGTCTCTTCCCTTGCGCTCCAGGTAGTGATATCCCTTCGCTGTTTCTTTAACCGCAATCCATTGAGTGCTAAAAAGGATTTTTACATGACTCATCTTGCAGGCTTCCCCAACCCCCAATTCCTATGTCCTATCCACTATCTACTATCCCCTTTTTTTCTTTCGCTGGCGCTTGGATGGGCCAGCCATTTGCTTGGCCGTCCGCCACCCCCTGATTGATCGCATCTGCGACATAGCCATCATCAGACTCTTTATTAGAATGGCGAGGTCTTGAAAAAATTGTTTGATGTCACAACTGCCGTTGTCTCGCAAAATCATAGCCTGGATTAGGTATTCTGATAAGAAAATTATCAGCAAACTCAGCAACCAAAAACTAGGATAGGAATTTAGCCAATAGCGATGACCCGCTTGGCGCACATGGCCAGGTATCTCTAAGCGTCGTCAAGGATTAAAATTGTGAACGCTGCTACGTTTTCCATGGGATGAATTCAGCTGTACCAGCCTATCCGGCAAACCTGGTCACTCCCCAGTGGCTTTATCAGCATCTGGACGACCCGCAGGTAGTGATTGTAGACTGCCGCTTTGCTCTGGCCGATCCGGAATTAGGACAACGGCAGCATCAGCAGGGACACATTCCGGGAGCCCATTACCTGGATTTGAATCGGGATTTATCGAGCCCGGTGCAATCCCACGGGGGGAGACATCCGCTGCCGGATATTGCTCAATTAGCAGAAAAGCTGGGAGCGATTGGAATTGAGTCGGATTCTCCTCAGGGTCCCACCTTTGTCGTCGCTTACGACAGCTCCCGGTTCGCCTTTGCC
>JAKSDM010000806.1 GCA_022360135.1 Pseudanabaenales cyanobacterium
AAGCAACGGTCATTCAGTACAGACGCATCCCCTGTCAGCACAGCGTAAGTGATGTAGCGCAGGATAATTTCACCGTCACGCAGGCAAGCCGCCATCTTACGGTTGGTGTAAACACCACCGCCAGGAGCGGTTAAACCAGGGTTTTCGCAGCAGATACCAGCAACCGCGTCAGTCACGATGCAGCTGGCGTTGCTAGCGATCGCGTTTACCGCGTCAAGCCGCTTGTTGCCGCCAGAGATAAAAGCCTTAAGACTATCCAGGTCAGCGCCGCCAACAAATTTACCGCCGCCATCAGCTGCAGTTACTGCCTTTGAAAAAGCATCAAGCATTTAGGTTCTCCTTAATTGAAATCGAGCAATCTAAAAGACTTTAAATTTTAATGGCCTATTACTCAAGGGCGATAGGCTTACCTTGAATACCGTAGGGAATTACCTGAACCTAAGTCTCGACAATGAAAAAGAAAGTTATAAAAGTTAAACAAATGGTTTCCCCAGATTGCAGTGAACAAGCTACACGCCTTGTGCTGAGGCCAATTGGCAGCATTTAGCTTGAACCAAGAAATCAGCGGATTCAAGATCGACAGCCTGCCATACCGGTTCGCCTAGCTGATTTAGCGCCATTAAGCAAGCATAGTTCAGCGCCCAAACTTGAGTATTGGAGCAAGCTAGAAGGTCTGGAACAGCTCGCGAATCGGCCAAATTCCCCAAGCTGATGGCAGCGGCGGTGCGAGATTTCTGAAACTGGGGAGCTTGATTATGTAGCGCTTCAATTAATATCTCGTAAGCCGGGGCGTAGTTGAGCCAACCAAGCAGCTTAATCACATGGTAATGAGCCCCATAGTCACCCCGGGCTCTATGGGCGTACTCGTCGACCAAAGCTGCCGATGCAACCTCGGGGTAAACTTCTAGCAATGTCTTAGCAGCTAAATAGCATCGGCCGAAGTCGGTCTCATAAAGCTCCTTGATCGCAAACTCTAGAGATGGGGTTTGATCATATTCATGGACCAGGTCTAAATCATACGGGTGATCTTGAATGACTTGGTCTAAAGCCGGTTCAATCTGTTCAAATGTAATCGCCTCAGAGGGCATGCCAACCTCGGCTAATAATCGAATGCCCCGTAACCGAAACGCGATTGAAACTGGGCATCGGGCAATTTGTGGAATGACGGTATAGTGTTTGGCGTCAATCAGGTCTTGGATGCAACTGCGTCGAGCATTGGCGGTGGGATGTTGCAACAGCTCCACCACTTTAGGCAGTTGAGAATCATCGCCTGTGAGTTGATAAACCGCTGAAATCGCCGCACTGGAAATGGCGAGATCATCCCCATCGATAAACCTGCGAATATAACTGGCTGCCGGTTGATAGGCCAGCTTCGCCAGGGTTTGAATAATCAGCCGATAGTTCTGCCCGGGCCGAGTTAAGAGTTGAGTAATTTCCGCCAGAATCAAGTCATCCTGGACGCCGATCTCACCCAGGGACCAGATGGCGTTTTGCACGGTGTAGCCATCGTCATCCTGCAAACAAAGTTGGAGGATGGGCAATGCGGTGGCGGCTTTTAAGTAACCCAGGGTTTCTACCGCCTTGCGTCGAACAATCCGACTATTTAGGTCTACGCTAGGCGTTTGAATCGCGGCAATTAAGGCGTTGATGGCGCGATCGCCAGGATAGTTTACCAGTTGAGAGGCGGCAATGTAGCGATCTTCTGGCGCATCCAACTGTTCAGGCGGGGTTTCTAAAAGGGCAATGGCCTGGTCTTCGGTAAGGCTAAAAATGCTGAAAGGTGGTTTTTCCATAACCGTATCGCAATAAATAATTAAGTTTTGTTGCTTTGTTTCTCAGATGGCTAGATCAGATGCCCAAAGTGTCTGAGGATGACCACAGAACTAAAGATCGCTTCCTCATCTGCCAGAACCGCCCGACGCAGTTGTAAGTCCTGGTTAGAGATTGCTTTTAAAAAGCGATCTCAATACTGGCTTGCAATTTTGAGTAACAGTATCTATTGATTGACTTTTTCAGGAGAATTCCAATGGGAAATTTAACATTGTCTGCATCCCTCGGCTTAGATGCATTTGAAGCGTCACCCACAAAACTACAACCCCTTTTAACAGAAGATGAGCTCCAATTAATCATTCGAGCGGTTTATCGGCAAGTTCTGGGCAATATTCACATCATGGATAATCAGCGGTTGGATAGCGCTGAATCCCAGTTGCGCAATGGAGATATCACCGTTAAGGGATTTGTCCGCGCGGTAGCTCAATCTGACCTGTACCGCTCCTTATATTTTGAAAGTTCTTCTCCTTATCGGTTTATCGAGCTTAATTTTAAGCATTTGCTGGGTCGCGCTCCTCAAGATCAAGCTGAAATTGCTGAACATGTCCGGCTTTGTCAGGAGCAAGGTTACGACGCCGAAATCGACGCTTACCTAGATAGTGAAGAGTACAATCAGAACTTTGGTGAAGACACAGTCCCCTATCCCCGCAGCATAAGCACCCAAACTGGAATCAAAAATGAAGGATTCAATCGCATGTTCTCGCTCTTACGGGGGGCTGCAACCAGCGATCGGGGTAAACCCGCCCAGTTGATTTACTCAGTAGCGGCCAACTTAGCGACTCCGATCAAATATCCGGCTAAAGGGAATACCCTGGCGTATGGCAACACTAGAAAGCGATTCAAGATTGCCTACACAACCAGCAAAACGGCAGCCCAGCTACAAGGGTATAGCAAACAGCAATGTGTAGTAACTTACAATCTAATGTCACAAACCATGCAGAATATTCACCGCTACGGCGGACGAATCTCGAGCATCTCTGAAGTCGCATAGCGATCAATCTCCAATTGAATGAGCTAATCATAGTCCCCTGTTTCCTCTGAGCACACAAATTGTTAAGAGGAAATAGGGTTTTTTCTATAGAAAATAAAGACGGCGTTGAATGCTGATTTGATTTCGGGGTCAAATTTAAACCGATTAATATTAATTCATATTCCTTAGGTGCTGAGGGAAGGTTAGTTTATCCCTTCGAGATCGTTTATAGGTATATGTTTCCCTAACACATATAAAGGATCCTTTACTTTAATTTTTCTGTAATTCCCCAGAAAATTAGCGGTTAACTGCAAAACTTTTACTGGAGATGTCAGAAGCTTATAATTATTGGGTTTAATATGGGTTTACGCAACCAGTTTTCTAAAAAAAACAGGACCACTTTGTTCTCGCCTAAAGAGGCGGAATCGTCCAATAAAACAGAAACCTGGTTAGCGCCTGATGCTCATCAGGCGCTTTTAGAATCAATCACTGCGCGTCGTCGCCAACTGCTTGAGATTATTGCCGCAGAAAAGGCTCACTTAGCCGCTGCAGATAAATTTACCCGGTTCGAGATTGAGACTCATATCGCTTGCTTAGAGCAACAATTGCAAGTTCTAGACATCCACCTTGAGAGCCTTTTTGAAGCGCCTGGCGACGCCGTTAGCCAAGATTCATCTATCCAATCCCATATTCATCCTGATGGAACCGTCCCCAAACTGATTGTTTCCCCTAAGACTGAAGCGAATGAATGTCAGCCCAAATTCATTTCTTCAGTCCCTTCCACTCAAGTCCAAAAATCTCAAACACAGCGAAACCTGGCTGTTCCGACACAAGGCGACCTGGCTAGCGGCCTGAAAAACTACTGGTACGTTGTCGAATTTTCCTCCCAGGTGGCTCAAGATAAGCTCTACCCCTTTGAGTTGTTCGATCAATCATGGGTTCTCTTTCGGGATGCACACGGCAAAATAGCTTGTATCAAAGATGAATGCGCCCACCGAGCTTGTCCGCTATCTTTAGGTAAAACTATGAATGGCAAGGTGCAGTGCGCCTACCACGGTTGGACATACGATACAAAAGGGAATTGCATTCACATGCCGTCTTGCCAACCATTAAAAGCGTCTGTTACGCGTTTGCCTTGTGAAGAAGCAGAGGGCCTGATTTGGGTCTGGCCTGGACATGAGCCGCCCAATTCTCTTCCCCATCAAAGTCACCAGCTTCCTGACGGGTTCACAATTCATGCCGAACTGGCGATGGATTTGCCGGTAGAGCATGGCCTTTTACTGGAAAATCTGCTTGACCTAGCCCATGCGCCCTTCACCCATACGGGAACCTTTGCCAGGGGTTGGGATCCGCCTGCACTGGTTAGATTTGTCACCTCCGCCCAAATGCCCCTGGCGGGACATTGGGACCCTTATCCCATTCAGATGTCTTTCGAGCCCCCTTGTTATGTACTGAGTACAATCGGGCTACGAGGCCAGAGTTGCGGCAAGCATTTGAATCAGTTGCACTGTTGCTTACCCGCTGGCAAAGGCCGAACTCGACTTCTATACCGACTGGCTCTGGATTTCTTCGGATGGGCAAGTGTCATTCCAGGGAAAGACTGGTTTTGGCGCAGATTGGCCCGCAAGGTTATTGATGAGGATCTAAGACTAGTCTTGGGGCAGCAAAAGCGAATTTTAATGGGTGGGGATGCCTGGAAAACCCCTGTGGTTTACGACAAGTTAGGCGTACGCTACCGTCGCTGGCGCAACCAGGTGGAGCTTGCCAGCCCAGAATGGCAGTTGGATAGGCAGTAGACGGGTGACAGTAGACGGGGTAGTGTCGGCCTATCCAAAAAGAGTGGCTTCTGATCCCCTGTTTACTGCTATTCCCTAAGGTCTACTGTTTAGGCGGCTGATTTTTGACCAAAAGTTCTAATCGGGATAGGGCGCTAATGGCAGACTCGCGTACATAATCATCAATAGAATCATCATCGATCAGAGCTTTGAGTACATCTGCCCCTCGACTGTCCTTAATAGAACCAAATGTATTCGTAATCGCCACCGCCAGGGCGATATTATCAGTTGTCTCTAGGGCTTCCTTTAAGATGTCAAAGCCAGGTGAGCCAATTTCACCCAGGGCCATCACAGCTGCAATATTCACAACCGGATTCGCGTCCCCCAAAGCCGTCTTTAAACCCGCTAACCCCTCCGCCGGAAAGGGTAACTCTGGATAATTAATTGCGACTTGCGCTAGCGCCTTTACGGCGCTACCCCGAACAGTCACATTATCACTATTGAGCATTGCCTCAACCAGGGGAGTGACCGCATCGGCGCCGATCGCCCCCAGCGCCTTAACCGCCGCCCGCCGATAGGTGGTATCGTCTTCATCCAAAATGCTCATCAGCCGGGGAATAGTGGTTTCATCCCGGTTCTCAGCCAGCTCCCACATGGCTTGGTCTCTCATATGAGGATTGGGATGCTTCAATTGTTGAAAAAGTGCTTCTGTTGACATAATTTTAATTTTTAATTTTTAATTTTGCCTTGGCTTTTTCCCGGATCAACCAATCATCATCATTGACAACCTGCTCATAGCCGCTGGTGTCGCCAAATTTCTCCAGCGCCATTAAGGCTGTATATTTGAGATCCCAGATTTTGGTTTCCAGGCAGGCTTTGAGGTCTGGAATCGCTCTTGGATCGCCCAGTTCCCCTAACGCGATCGCCGCTGCCGCCCGTGATTTTTGAAACTGGGGTTGCTTAATATACAGGGCTTCAATCAACAGATCGTAGGCCGGGGTATGTTTCAGCCAGCCAAACAGCTTGATCACATGGAAGTGAGCCCCATAATCGTTATAGGCTTCTTCAGCATAGGTGGCGAATAGTGCAGCGGCAGCGGCGTCAGCATAATGTTCCAGAATTGTTTTAGCGGCTAAATAGCAGCGTCCAAAGTCAGTTTCGTACAACCCTTCCACTAACACTGGCAGAGCGGGAAGATGATCATAACTATGCACCAAGTCCAGATTGCCTGGATGATCGTGTAATGTTTGTTCTAGGTGGGGTTGAATGGTTTCAAAAGTAATGACTCCAGCAGAAATTCCGGCTTCCGCCAGCATCCGCATGCCTCGCAACCGAAACACCAGAGAAACCGGAGATCGGGCAATGGCGGGAATCGCATCATAATACCGGGCATCGATCAAATCCTGGATGGATAAGCGTCGGGCTAATACACTGGGGTGTTGCAACATCGCCACAACCTTCCCCATCTGAG
>JAKSDM010000134.1 GCA_022360135.1 Pseudanabaenales cyanobacterium
ATGGTTTCCATCGTGGTTTAAATCGTGTGCTCTAACAGCTAACCGCTGTTTTTGGGTGATGCTCATCGCGATTCTCTTCTCATAATAAGCCGCTTCGTTAATAAAAATAGGATAGACTGTTGAGGATTCTTCATAGGGGATAACATTCCCGTCAAATGACAAAAACATTGGATCGCCCGGACGAAGAGGATGATAGTCTCTAAACTGAAGTTGGGGATGAATCATTGCTTGGATTTCACCTGACTTATTTCTGGGATAATCGATCGCCTTTACATAGCGATAGATAGTAAGTTGCTGATCAAATAATGGCGCTTCGCCATAGTTGTTTTTTTCTAGATAATTCAAAATCGAATAGATCAAGGTTTCAGTTTTGAGGAAAAGTTCTGCAATTAGAACACCTTGAGCAATCGGACCCACCTCAATCCCTAAACCAAATCTACCCAGCGACCTCAAGGAATCTTGACTTCGACCGGAACTGCCGGAATAGTACACCTTAATAGATGGATTAATAGAACTCAAATAAGCAACAAGCTGAAGTGTGAAAGCATCATCTCTGTCAATAATGAGGGTTAACCCCATATTGGCGGTTGAGCTATGTAAATCTATAATCACATCGGCAGGGATTTTGCCATGGGCGCCAAATCGCTGTTGGATTTCCCTAGCGCGTAAATCCTCATAGGCAATTAAGTCCTCTTCTCCTGAGAATTGTCGATCAAAACTTCGATTTAAATCCTTATCGATATACCTTACACCTGCTGTGAACGCCTCTGGATTACTCAGTAGAGTATGAGTTTCAAAACTAGACCTAACAATTAATTGAGGAAATCGCTCAAACTTTTTAATCAGAAAGGCTCCAGTGAACTCATTTCCGTGGGTTCCACCTGCGAGCAAGACTCGATTAAGTTTTATCGTTTGCATCATTTCTGCCTAACCTGCATTATTCATAATCCCTTGCCAAAAATGCTTGAACCCTCTATGCCAGGAGGTTTTCGGCGATTTTAAGTCGGCGACAGTGTGTTTGTATACCCGCAATCCAGAACAAAGTCAGGATGGGGGATTGATATTTGGTCAAAATTCTGGTGAATAATCCAGGCTAAAGCGTAAGCACCGCCATTTTTCAAGAGTTGCAATAGACTTTAAAGAACTTGCTCTACTGTCAACCCTATTTCCTGCCCATAGGATAGTTCTAGCGTATGACCGTCTGGATCTCGCAAGAACGCCCAATACCCGATCGGATACCCAGAATCTTTTGGTTCTTGAATCAGAACGCCTTCCTGTTGCGCCTTTTCACAAAGTGCATCCATGTCTTCACGACTTTTGCAACCCACTCCAAGATGGGCAAGGGGAGATAGAATGGGATGCACTGAGTCTGTTTGGATGAGAACAATCACAAAAGGACGAGTCCGATCAGAAAGCCACACAACCGCTGCGCCTGTCTCCGCATCAATGCGATGATGAATGACCTGCATCCCAGCATATGTGGAGTAAAACTGGATGCTTCGTTCAACATCTGCGGTCGGGAGTGCTATGTGGGTAAAGCCAATATCAACCATTGCAGCCTATACCTCGGATTTTATGAGAACTCTGCCATAATATTTGGGCATGGCTTCTGTTGGCCCAATTACTAGCAATGACTTTCAACAAATTACGCCGCCTTCGATTCCTACGATCGCCAAAGGCCGTTCAGGGAGAAGGGGCGAGCATTTCCATCATTTTTATGTGGGTCGGGGTTAGTATTACCCTTGTCTTGATTTTAGCCGCCCTGCTTGCGCCGCTGCTACAGTCCTGGGGCTGGCTACAAGACCCAACCGCTGCGATCGAGCACCCGATCCACCAGCCGCCTTCGCCAGAATACTGGTTTGGCACCAGTCGGCAGGGCTATGATGTGTTCTCCCGGACTTTATTTGGCGCCCGGGCAGCCTGGCAAGTAGTCCTGCTGGCTACTACTATGAGTGTTTTGGTGGGAGTTCCCTTGGGTTTGGTCAGTGGTTATCAGGGGAGGAAACTAGACCGGGCGCTGCTTTTTTTGATGGATACTATCTACACCTTGCCTGGGCTGCTGCTGTCCATGACCCTGGCATTTGTTGTGGGTCGGGGGGTGGTAAATGCCGCGATCGCCCTCAGTATTACCTATGTTCCCCAATATTATCGGGTCGTACGGAACCATACCGTTAGCGTCAAAACAGAACTATTTATTGAAGCCGCTCAAGCGATGGGAGCCTCCACCTGGATCGTGCTAACCCGCTACCTATTCCTCAACGTCATTCAAAGCGTTCCTGTTCTATTTACCAACAATACGGCTGATGCTGTCCTGATTTTAGGAGGATTGGGATTTCTAGGATTAGGCTTGCCTGAACAAGTTCCTGAATGGGGAGCCGACATTCGGCAAGCACTTGACGCCCTGCCAACGGGCATTTGGTGGACTGCTTTATTCCCAGGTCTGGCGCTGACGCTGATGGTCACGGGCCTATCTCTGGTCGGTGAAGGGCTGAATGAATTTGTGAATCCATTGTTACGCCGGGAGAATTGGAAATGAAAATTCACTTTAAGGTATGGCGTTAACCGGCGCTGCTTTGCGGCTGCAATTGCCTCACCATCTTGACAAAACGAATTCCATTTTTTATCTGTTCGGGTTGGGTCTGTCGAAAACCGAGCTTCTTGTAAATCGGAATGGCAAAGAGAGAAGCATGAACATTGATTGTCATTACGTCTGGGTTACTGCGCAGGCAATACGCTAAGGCTTGGTCGAGCAAAGCTTTGCCAATTCCCTGCCGTTGGTAGAAACTGTCAACGAAGAAGAGGCAAATGTGATGATTTTCTTTCATATCGATCATGCCCACAATTTTGTCTCGTGCGACTGCAAGCATGATGAAGTGATTTGGTGACTGATTGGATACCATTACCCGAGCTGCACGGAAAAACTCGGATATTCCTTCTTGAGTGCAATCACTACGTACGAATTGGTTGAAACCACACTCAACGAGAGAGAAAACCTCTGCTTCCTCACCCGGTTTCATAAGACGATAGGAGTTGAGATCTTTCATCTCTTTATGGTTAACTAATGCAACCCAGTAGAAATGGCAGCCGTTTTTCCTCGACTCCTCTAAACCCCTCAATCGCCCAATCGCCGCCAAATCTTGACAGTCTCATCCCAAGAGCCGCTAGCAAAGGATTTGCTGTCAGCACTAAAGGCCACGGTCCAGACCCAGCCGGTGTGACCTATCAGTTTTTCAAATGGTTTCCCTGTGTTCATATCCCAGAACTTGATCGTGTTATCGCTGCTGCCCGTCGCTAAGATTTGGCCATTCGGACTAAAGCAAACTGAATTCACAGAATTATGATGGGCTGTAAAGCTAGCAAGTTGCTTGCCGCTACTCAGCATCCAAAGTTTGACGATGCTATCGGCGTCACTACTTGCAAGGATTTGACTATTGGGGCTAATGGCAAGCGATAGCACTTCCACCTGATGTTGCTTGAGAACCTTAACCTTGTACGGATTGCCGGAGGTCAGATCATGGAGTCGGATGGTTTTATCTTGGCCAGCTGTCGCCAAAATCTTGCCATCCGGACTGAAGGTGAGCGTCCGCACCCAGTGAGTGTGACCCGTTAGCGTTTGAACTGGGTTAGCGCCCCCCCACTGCCAGAGTTTAATCGTTTTGTCTTGACTGCCGGTCGCCAAAATCTTGCCATCCGGACTAAACGCGATCGAACGCACCCAATCGGTATGGCCCTTCAACGTTCTCTGCAATTCCCCCGTCGGCAAATGCCAAAGGCAAATCGTTTTGTCATTACTGGCGCTGGCTAAGGTTTGGCCATTGGGGCTAATGGCGACG
>JAKSDM010001644.1 GCA_022360135.1 Pseudanabaenales cyanobacterium
CTGATTCCCCTGCTGCTGCACCCCCAGACCCAAACGCCGGTTGCGCTTTACACCACCTATATCGATCACGATGGATATTTGCTCAGATCAGAGGGTGACTGTCCCGAAAAGGGGCGGTCTGAGGACACTCTGGCGGCCAATTCCCTGGCAGGAAACAACCGAGAAGAGGAACCGCTGCGGTTTGGCGGCTACTACCCCTTCTGTGACTATTCGCCGGAGTTGGCGGCGCTGCGGGCGGGGGCGACGGTGGGGGCGCAGCTCCAGTTGATCGATTTGCCCTATTCCCAAAAGGTGATGGCGACGCAGATTCAAGCCGACCCTGACGCCGCTCTCAGGCTGCGAGCCTTACAGGAAGAACATTACTTGCAGCACAGCGCCTACCTGTTGGCCCTGGCGAAGAAAACTGGCTGCCGTGACTTTAACGAACTGTGGGATCATCTGTTTGAAGCCTATTGCCAGCAAACGCCGACCGCCGATTTTATTCGCCACATCGCCACCTACTGCTATCTAGCGCGGCGAGAAACGCCTCCAGAAAGCTTGGAGACTGATGGAACTCTGGCGCGGGAAGCGGCGATGGCCCAGGCGATCGCCACTGTTATGCAGCGCCTGGACGGGCAAATTTTAGTAGTGACAGGGGGCTTTCATAGTGTAGTGCTGCCCGGGCTGGTCGAATCGCCGCCAACACCGCTCCCTGTTCCCAAACTCTCACCTGGCTCCGCCCAAACCGTTCTGATGCGCTACAGCTTTGAACAGCTCGACGCCCTCAATGGCTACGCCGCTGGGATGCCTGCTCCGGGTTACTATCAGCAGCTCTGGGCGCATCTGCAACAGCCAGTGACGAATCCTCTCAGTCAAACTGCCTGTGAGGTGCTGATGCAAATTCGCGCTCTAACCCGCGATCAAAAACCGCTGGCGCCGCTCTCGGTCGCCGATGAAATTGCCGCGCTAGAGCAGGCTCAGCGGCTGGCCCAGTTTCGCCGCCATCCGGGTCCCACCCGTGAGGATCTGCTAGATGCGGTGCGTAGTTGCTTTGTGAAAGGGGCGATGGACAGAGAAGGGGCGATGCTGATGGCGGTGGCGGCCCGATCGCTCCAGGGCGATCGCATAGGGGATTTGCCCAGTCATGCTGGGGCGCCGCCTTTAGTCGAAGACTTTCGCCAGTTAGCCAAAAGGTTTCGCCTCAAGCTTGAAA